>JAISEB010000116.1 GCA_031264395.1 Treponema sp.
GTTGGGAAAAAACAGCCGTATTGTCCCGCTTGCGCCGCCCGGATCATCCTGTTTTATCCTTTTCCCGGTAAATTTGAGAAACATATCCGCCTTCTTTTTTTCATCCGGCCTGATTTCCATACCGGTATGCGGGCGGCAGCGTTCATCATCTTTATAAAAATCCATTTGAATGGCGGTGTCCAGCCAGTCGGGCCCGTACATGTTCCCCGGCGTTTCCATCGGATCAAAAAATAGTTCCGCGAGAATTCCGATTGCCTCGGGGAGAGGCATGCCCCTGAACAGCCCGTCAACCAGATCCGTATTTCCTGTCATCACCGCGTATCCCAAAAAAGGCAGAAACGCATAACTCCCGCTCTTCCACTGTGGAAGGCTCTGATCATGTATTTCCCCGCTTCCGAGGGGTATATCGTATAGCGCCCTGTAGGATTCATGTCCCCAATAAAGAAAGGGAAGCAGCCTGTGATCCAGCATTGAAAGGGGGAGTCCCTCATATTCCGCTATTAGTTCCAGCGCGTATTTTTTATCGAGATACGCTTCCATGCGTTTTGCGGGGGGATGGTTCTTTTTGTTGTTTCGTTTTGCCCGTTCATATTTTTCACCGAAGCTTTTAGAGGTCTGGGCGTATTTTTTTATTTCTTCCAGAATTTCGGCAATATGGAAATGAAAAACGCCGCTTCCGTTATGAAACAATTCGGGAATTATCTGTATCCGCTCATAGTCCAGTACACCGGCGTCCAAAAAAGACAGATTTTCCGAGCCGCCGAATAAAAAAAGGGGCTTTTGCATATACCGGGGCCTGTTCTGAAAAGAAGAAAGATATTTTTCCAGTTCGTAAAAATTTGTTTCGGAAAGAGGAGCGCCTTCGGCCGCGTCCTGTAACAGGCTTTTTAATTCATCTGTTACATCCGTCAGCTCCGGCCAGTAATCGGCATCGTCTAAAAACAAACCGCCTGTATCCCTAATCCCGGCGCGAAGGCGGCCGGCGCTTGCCGAAAATCGGGTCGAAGTATTTTTCCACGTCAACGCGCTTTAAAAGCTGTTTAAGGATAACCCGGTAAATAATAAAGGAAAGGGCAATGGCGGCAATGAAGATGACCGGGAAACCCCACGCGGCCGCGCTTTCCGGAAGCAGGGAGGCAACAAAACGGGCGTACAGTACAAAGAGAAGGACAAAGCACGCTACCGTTACCAGAATGTTGAAGACGGTTGCCCCCAAAATAAAAACAAGAGTATTGGCTTTTTTGTTCATTGCGCGGCCCCTTTTTCGGTTTTTTTGGCTGTCAGCATGGTGATAATCAGAATAAGGCAGGAAACAACCACGCTGGCATCGGCAATATTGAAGGTAGGCCACCTGTCCATTCCAAGGAGCCCGTAGAATTTTACGCTGATAAAATCGACCACTCCGTCCGGCCGGAAGATGCGGTCTATGATGTTGCCCAGCCCGCCGCCCATGATCCCCGCCACGGCCCAGCGCTGTACGCTGGTAAGGTCGCCGGTTCTCCAAAAATACACAACGAGCAGGATCAGCACAAGAAGCGGGATAACAATAAAAAGCGCGGGCCGGAGCGGCTCCGGAATATTCCTGCCAAGGCTGAACGCGATTGCCTTGTTCCGCACATGCCAAATTTCCAGAAAGCCGTTGTTGAATATGTCATATATCCTGACATTCTGGGGCCAGTGCCTGACTATAAATTCCTTGCTCACCTGATCGGCTATTAAGATGATAACCGTTAAAAAAAAGGGAAATACCCTTTTCCTGAATGTCCCAATCATTTCCGCTCCGTAGTATGTTTCGTTCCGTATTTTGCGGCCGGTATTTACAGTCCCGTGGGAATATCCATAAACTCCGTATCCACACCGAGTTCCGCGGCGCAACGCTCCATTACCCGGCGGACACCCCACACTTCGGTGGAATAGTGGCCCCCGGCTATCATGTTAAGGCGGCCTTCCAGCGCTTCATGGTACACGCTGTGCGACGCTTCCCCGGTAATGTACAGATCCACGCCTTCCTCTATGGCCTGGCGGGCCTCGTCCGCGGCCCCGCCTGAAACCACCGCGGCGGTACGGTTTATATCCTTTCCAAAAGGATAAACCCCCAGCGGAGGCCGGCCCATAAACCCCGTCTTTTCCGCCGCCTTTTCCACGGAAAGAGGCTCCGCAAGTACCCCTTTATACCCTATTTTACGGCCATGGTACAGTCCAAAGGGCTCAATATCCCTTAATCCCAGAAGTTCCGCAAGACCGGCGTTATTCCCAAGAACCGGGTGCTGATCCAGGGGAAGGTGAACCGCGTAAAGGGAGATGTTGTGATCCAGAAGAAATTTGACGCGCCGCCGCAGGTTCCCTTCAATGCGCAGCGGCGAACCCCAGAAAAGGCCGTGATGGACAAAGAGAAGGCCCGCCCCCGCCTTTGCCGCCCGTTCAAAACTTTCAAGGCTCGCGTCAACCGCAAAGGCGATTTTGGCTATGTCCGAACCGTCATTGTCGACCTGTATGCCGTTCAGGGAAGAATCAATGCCGTTGAACCCTTCCAGATCCAGAAGATTTCTGAAAAAGGCGTCAAGCTGCGCCGTTTGCATGCCTGTCACGGATTCAGTATATACCGAAAGTCCGGCAAAGTCCAAGACCGGACCTCCACATGGACATTTGCGCCGGGTTTCCGCAGATCCAGAGCTCCGTCCCCGGACAAAAGGGCGGCAAAACCGGTAATTATGGCAACGGCGCTGTCGACAAATGCCCTTCCCGCAAGCGGTGTTTTTCCGGTTCCGGGGAAAAGGATACGGTATACGGGATGAGTTACCGGATACCCCGTGTAATCCAGCGGGCCCGCCCCTTCAAGGGCCGCCAGCGCCGCCGGGCTCGCGGCGTTCCGCAGGGCGGCGTAAACGGCGTCATAGCGGTTTTTGCCGGGCCTCTTGTCCAGAATCCGGTCGGACATCAGGTACAGAACGGGAAGGGCCGGCCGGGGAGCGCTTCCGGGGACAAGGACGCGGGGTTTTCTTTGGGCGAACCAGTTTTCCGCCCGTATGCGGACGGCGGTAAACCAGGACGAATTTCCGGGTATTTCCCGGAGGACGCGTTCTTCACCCTCGAAAACCGACCAGAGGGGACTTTCAATGGCGATAATTCCCTTTACGGCGGTGTATGCGGCGGCAAATTCGGCGTCCGCGCGGTATACCAGAGCGCCGCCGCCCGCGCCGTATCCCGCGAGGAACAGCGGGCTTCCCTGCGGCAGGTAATCACGCATAACAAGGGGAAGCAGGAAATCGATGTCTTCACGGCGGCCTGTTTCAAGGGCGCGGCCGTATGTGTTGACCTTTTCCCGGACTGTACCAAGGCGGAAATTCCGCCAAATCCGCCTGATGACCAGGGGCGAAGGGGGGTACGTCCGGCCGCCGGCCGCCGCGGGGGAATCAAAACCCCGCCGGGAATAGCTTATCACGGTAAAACCGCGGTCCCGGAAGCCCGCGCATATCAGATCGACGGCGGGAATGGAGCCTCCTTCAGGGGGAATCAGAAAAATAAAGGGCCGGGGCCCGGTGTTCCGGGGTCCTGCCGCCGCGTTTCCGGTTTCCGTATCCGGGGAAGGCTCAGTTTCCCCGTAAATACGCAGAAAATACTCCCTTTCGCCGTTTTGCAGGGTCAATTCCCGCACTCCGTTGGACGTGAAACGGCTGTCTGTGGCGGGCGAGAAAAAGAGGGCGGTAAAAACCGCTCCGGCAAAGATCGCGAGGCCGGGAATGGTAATATGGAGGCCCGGTTCCCGGAAATCGCCGGAAGCGGGGCTTTCCGGATGAACGGCGCCGCGAAGCGCCGGCGGAACGGAAATCAGGCTGAACAGAAGCGCCGCGGCAAGCAGGGGGACGCATTCGGGCCTCCATCCATACGCGGGAAAGATCCCTATGGTGATCAACAGGGCGGCCGGAGGCAGCCAGGAAATGCCGGAAATGCCCCAAAGTCCCTTTACAAAAGGCTGAATAAGGGGGAAAAAGAGAAAAAAAGCCACAATAAGCTCCGGAATTACTATTTCCCGCATATACTCTTACTATAATGTGATTGATCAATATGTACAGCTGGTATTATATTAGTATGTAAGGGATTTGTTTCGTTTGAAAATTTATCAAAGAGGCTTTTTCAAAATCTGATTTTGGGATTGACTCGAGTGCAAGGATTGTAAGTATGCCTGTTCAGGAATTGGTCGTTGACGAAGCAAAGGTAAAAAAAGCTGTCCAGTCAGGAATTCCTCTGACCATTACTACTTTTACCCTTCCTCATGAGATAGAGTTATATATTGAGCAGGTTATTACCGTTTTTCTCCGTCTTGTAAATCAGGAAAAACTGAAGGATTACATCGTATACTGCGTCCAGGAGCTGTCGGTAAACGCCAAAAAAGCCAATACCAAAAGGGTTTATTTTAACGAACGGGGGCTGGATCTCTCCAATCCTGATGATTACAAAGAGGGAATGGCGAATTTCAAGGAAAATACCCTCGGCAACATTGCCCATTATCTTCAGCTTCAAAAAGATCAGGGGCTGTACATCAAGCTGATATTCCAGATCAAGAACAATATTATCCATATTGAAGTGCGGAACAATGTGGCGGTTACCAAGACCGAACTGATCCGTATTCATGACAAGCTGGCCCGTTCCCGGCAGTACAACAATCTGGAAGACGCCCTTTCGCAGGTTCTGGATGATTCGGAAGGCGCCGGGCTGGGACTGGTGATTCTGGTGCTGATGCTCAAAAAGATGGGCCTTGACGAGGATTGTTTCGACATTACGGGAACCGACAAAGAAACCATCGCCAGAATCGTGATTCCCCTGGAACAGACTCAGGTGGAAAACATATCGGTTCTTTCGGATACCATTGTCAATAATGTCAATTCACTGCCCCAGTTCCCCGAAAATATCCTCATGGTTCAGAAGCTCATCAACGATCCGAAGTCCGACATGTCCGATATAGCCCGGCAGATTTCCATGGACCCGGCCCTGACGGCGGATTTGCTGAAAATTGTCAATTCGGCCCAGTACATGCTTTCCAAAAAGGTCGACAGCATCTCCGAGGCGGTCAAAATGGTGGGCATCCGGGGCATCAAGAATCTGCTGTATTCCTACGGGACGCAGAAGGTTCTTGGCGACGACACCGCGGACAAGAAAACGCTCTGGGAACATTCGTACAAAACGGCTTTTTACGCCTACAACCTTGTCAAGAATTTCAAAAAGGACAATAACCTTCTGGACGACGTGTATGTCGGCGGTATCCTGCACGACATGGGAAAGATCATTTTCTCCAATGTTCACCCGGATCTTCTGAACAAGATAAAGAGTTTCTGTTCCGAAAAAAATCTGCCGTCTTCTACCTTTGAAGATCTTGCGGCCGGCCTTAACCACGCGGGAATAGGGGCTCTTATCGCCGAAAAGTGGAATTTTCCCGAGGGCCTTGTGGCGGCCATACGGTTTCACCACGATCCTGAATCGGCGCCCAAAGAAACCCGGAATCTTGTGGATGCGGTGTATTTGGCAAACATGTTCTGTGAATACGAGGCGGGAAACGTCGCCTTTGATCAATTCGAATCCTCAATACTGGATAATTACGGCATCAACAGCAAAAAACAGGTCGACAGCCTTCTGGAACGTTTCAGGCAGGGGTTCAAGAAGGAAAACCAGAAATAAGCGGGTTCCCAACAGCGGATCTTCCCGCAAAACCCGGCTTGTGGACTTGTGCAGTTTCCGCATTTTTCTGTAATCTCGATATGTGCCTTACGACAAAAAGCTCAATCAATTTCAGATTGCACAGACGAATAAGTACAATGTATACCGCTGTCTGATACGGGAAGGACCCATTAACCGCGCGGCCATTGCCAAGCGGATGGATTTGAGTATTCCCACGGTCATGGCAATCGTGGACGATCTGTTCAAAAAGAACATCGTGCGGTCCATGGGCAAGGGCGAATTCGGGGTGGGAAAACAACCGGAAATTCTGGAGATAGAACCGGAGCGGTTTTTCTTTATAGGCGCCGATATAGGCCGCGGCACGATCCGCATCGTGGTGAATAACGCGGCGGGGGAACAGGCCGCCTGTATGCGGGAACCCACGGGGGACCCCTTCCCCGAGCGGGAATTTATCGCGCATGTGCGGAAACTCATGCTGCAATTTGTGGAACAGCGCCGCATTGACGCCGCCCGTATTCTGGGGGCCGGTATCGCCATGCCGGGGCTCATAGAACGGGGCACGGGAAAAGTTGTCATTGCGCCCGATTTTGGCTGGAAGGATATTCCCCTGCAGAACTGGCTGCAGGAGGGCGTGCCGTATCCCGTTCTGGTAAAAAATTCGACCCACGCGCTGGCCGTCAACGAAAGCTATATTCCCGGCGTTGACGATGTGCATACTACCTTCTGCGTAAATCTGGGCTACGGCATAGGCGCCGCCATTATCACCGGGGAAGACCTCTACGACGGAACCGGCGGCATCAGCGGCGAATTGGGGCACTGCGTGGTTGACCGGAACGGCCCCCTCTGCAAATGCGGCAACACAGGCTGCCTGGAGGCGGTCGCTTCCGGGGAAGCCAT
>JAISEB010000123.1 GCA_031264395.1 Treponema sp.
TTATCTCACTGATTGTCGGGATACTGTTAAAAATGTCATTTAAAACAATCTTTACCATTTTATTATTTATATTTTCCAATAGCACACTAACACTTATAATAATACAATGACATTTATACCCTACTTGGTAGAAATATATTTTTATGTCTTTTCCATTTTCTTCTTGTTGTTCATCATAAACGAAGAAGCTTTTATCATCATTTATAAAAACTTCGCATTTCTTGTTATTTCCATCTTTTATAACCTCTTTGTGCATATAATTGACATCTGATTTATCATTTGGTTTAACTGTTATTATACTGATTCTTATATTTATATAATCATTTTCAGGATCATATAATATAACCGTATTTTTATTTTCCCAATCAGAGAAATAGTTATTAGGAACTTTTATTGATATTAATCCAGTGCCAATTTCGAATAATTTCATGATACTGATAATAACATATTTTCCAATAATATCAAGCGCAAATTTCACATAACACATTACAGGCGCAATGCCTCTTGTTGTAACACGATTTGTTCCGGCCGCCGGGAATGCCCGGCGTCTTGCCGGTAACGGCGGAGGTATTTTCAATAGTTGTCGCGTTGTCGCCATTCAGCGGAAAGACGGGGAAAATTCCCGTATCTTTTTTGAGTTGCCGGGGGCCCCTTCGATTTTCCAGTAGCGTATAATAAACCATTCGCCGGGCGGGCACTCTATGGTGGCAAAGCAGGCGCCGGCGGCGCTCCGCGGTCTCCCGACGCTTCCCGGATTAAGAACGAGGATTCCGTCTATCTCTTCCCAATAGGGAATGTGGGTGTGTCCGTAGAGGGCGGCGTCGCATCCAGCGCTTTTGGCCGCTCCGGTTATGGCGCCAAGATCCCTGTCCGCGCCGCTCAGGTGGCCGTGGGTCAGGAAGAAAACATGGCCCGCAAAAGAAAGCGTATCGATGCAGGGTACGGATGTATCGGCGTCGGTATTTCCCCGCACCATTTTCCACGGAAGGGTAAAACCGGCGGAAGCCGCCGCCTGGGGGAAGCCGGCGGAACCGTCACCTAAAAAAACAAGCGCGTCCGCCCCGCGCTTCATTCCCCAGCGCATCGCCGATTCAAGGGAAGCGGTATCATTGTGGGAATCCGAAATGACAAGCAGCGACGGATATTTCATAATCCCGTTCTCCTTCTACGGGGCCCCGCGCGAAAAGAGGCCGGGGCCGCCGTTCCCGCCGTGCGGGCGGCGGCCGCGCCGATGTCAATAATAAAAGCGCCGCTTTTACGGTCCCTCGTCTCTGTACGCGTTTGGGCGCATGGTTCCGCCGTGAAAAGGGAACCTGGAACAAGCGCGCCGATGCGTGATTTTTCGCCGCGTATCAGAACGAGCCCCTTTTCCGAACACCCGTAACGGCCGTAAAGGTTTCCGCCTTCCACAGGAAAAGGATCGGAAAGAAGGCGCACCGGAAGGCCGCCTTCCGCCGTTTCCGCCGGGCGGGCTGCGGGGGCATTTTCCCCGGACCGTTTTGCGGAACCGGAAAAGAGGAAACTCAGCGCGGCGCGTTCCTTTGGTATGCCGGCGGCGGCGGAAAGCCCGCGAAGGCCCGCGGGCGCTCCGGCGGTGTCAAAGGCAAAGTGGCACCAGCGTGTTTTTTTCCCGCCGGGGGAAAAGCCGCCGGGACACGGGCAGGGCCCCGCATGCGGACAGGGGGCAAGGGGAAGGCGGCCCTTTTCCGCGAGGGCCGTTCTGAGGCACGCGATAAATTCCCCCGCTCTGGGAACGCCCGGCTCCACCACAAGAACGGAGCTTTCCGCGTCACGGCAAAGAAGCCCCGCGTACGCGCGCGCCTTTCCGGCAAGGCTTGCGTGATCATGGTAGGGAAGATCCTCGTACAGCTCATTGAAAACATTCACCGCCGTTACCAGCGCGGCGGGCTTCCCCCGGACAGGAGCGCCCAGCGCGGCGGCGGCGGTCTTGATCCTCCAGTGCGTGGCTCCCGCGCCTGTTGTAAATTCCGCAAGGGCCGCGAAGAAACGTCTGCCCGCGCGGAGAACCGCGCCTGCTCTGTCGACGCACCGGAATTCCAGGGGAACGGACCTTAGATCGGGCCGGGAAATCCAGAGCGCCAGCGGCAGGGTAAGGGGCCCCGAGCCAAGATCTGTTACCGCGTCTCCTTCGCGAAGCTCAAGTGAAAGGCCGGGCAAAAGCCGGGAAAGGCGGTACAGGTTCCAGGGAAGAAAATAACGGAGGTACGCCTGGAGCATTTCGGGCTTTTCCAGATACGAGGCCCCCCGCTCCCCGCGGCCGGAAGTGAGGAGCCGCGAAAGTTCGGCGATGCTGCGCGGAAGTTGTTTTTGAAAGCGTTCCGCAAGGGGAAAGGTCCTGTCTATTAAAAGGGGAACGGCGTCAAGAAGACGTCCGGCGGCGGGGGCAAGATCCGTAATGAGCGTCACGGCCGTTCGTTTTTTACAACCAGGGCAAGCAGTTCCAAAAGTTCGGAGCGCAGGGCGGCGGCGTGCGCCCTGATATCTTCCCGCCCCGGGTCCCTTTCCGTCAGTTCCCGGTACAGCTGATCCCGCGCCCCTTCCATGGTAAAGTGCCGTTCCTGAATCAGATACTTGAGCCTGAGCATGATCTGCAGATCCCGGTCGGAATAATGAAGGCGCCCCTGATTGTCCTTTGCCGGCTGTATAAGGGAAATTTCTTTTTCCCAGTATCTGAGTATATGGTTCTTTACTTTAAGAAGGCGTTCCGCGTCCCGTTTTGTGTAGGAACCCACGTTTATCCCCTGCCGGAACCGCGCCGGCCCGCGCCCCTTTCCTGCCGGCTTGCCCGTATTTCAACGCCGACCGGAATAAGCGAAAAACCAAGATCACGGCGTATCCTGTTTTTAAGATACGACACATAGGCCTCGCTTACCGCGCGGGGGCGTGAAACAAAAAAGATAAAGGCAACAGGATTTTCCGAAGTCTGAACGGCGTACTTGACGCTGAAACGCGTCTGCGGCCCCGACGGCGGCGGATATTCGGCAAGCCATTGCCGCAGCGCCTGGTTGAGCTTTGCCGTTTCCACCTTTGAAACAAGCTGGGAAAACATATTCACCGCCGTATTGAGCAGCCGGTCAACGCCGCTTCCGTCAAGGGCGCTGACCGGAACAACGGGGGCATATTCCATTTGGCCGAAGAGAAACCGTATGCGATCCTGTACCGCCGTAAAGGCGTTCTTTACTTGGGGCATGCGATCCCATTTATTAAGGACCAGGATAATCCCCCTTCCCCTTTCGCTTGCAAGAGCTGCAATTTTTTTGTCCTGATCTGAAAACCCCTCTTCGGCGTCTATTACAAGAAAAACAATGTCCGCATTGTCGATGGTTTTAATCGCGCGGTTTACCGAATAGTATTCGATGTTTTCCGTTACCTTGCTTTTGCGCCGTATCCCCGCGGTATCAAGAACCTCGAAGGCCCGCCCTTTCCAGGAAAAAGTTCCCTCAACCACGTCGCGGGTGGTGCCGGGTATGCCGCTGACAATGGACGCCGAAGAAGAAGTGAGCCGGTTGGACAGGGAGGATTTTCCCGTATTGGGTTTTCCCAAAAGGGCTATTCGTACAGGCCGCGCCTTCTCCGTTTCGCCTGTTTCAGGCAATTCGCCTTCTTCCGGAAAATCAAGCGATTCCACAATCGCCCTTTCCAGTTCCTCAATATGATCCCCATGCTCCGCGGAGATCATGTACAGTTTGTCAAACCCGTAGGACAGGAGATTCCATGCCTCATCCGCGCGGCGTCCCCCTTCGGTCTTGTTGACCACGGTGATAAGTTTGCCCCGGCAGGGCCGGAGGAGCTTGATAAATTCCTCATCTTCCGCGGTCAGCTCCCCTGCCTCAAGAACAAGGATGACAAGATCGGCGCTCTCCACGGTTTTGAGCGTTTTTTCAACAACAAGATCGTCCAGCTCCGCCGCGTCCTGCTCCAGGCGGAAACCGCCGGTATCGACAAGCCTGAGCGGCCTTCCCAGGATCACCGCGCCTGATTCCACCGGGTCACGGGTAACCCCCGGCGTCGGATCGGTAATGGCCCGCCTTTTTTTGAGCAGCCGGTTAAAAAGGGTTGACTTGCCGACATTGGGCCGGCCCGCAAGCGCCACGACAGGAAGAGCGCGCACGGGGCGCGCGGGATCTTTTTCCGCTGTAT
>JAISEB010000155.1 GCA_031264395.1 Treponema sp.
GCCGTGTTCAGGAAGAAAATACAAAATGAACGGGCCGGGTTTTTCAACAATATCGGTCCAACCTCTTTGATGATGCCAAAGTCCTCCATACCTCCATTCCCATGAATGCTCTATTAAGCGGGCGTTTACCGGATTGTCGTCGATATACATAAACACCCGCAGACTATCAACTACGCCGTTAATAATCCGGGAAAAGAAACGTTCACCCCACACATGACCGCTCATTGAGTGCATTTTGTTCCAGCGCATGGCAAAAACACTTAGAATCCACTGCATGATTGCGGAGAGAGATTCTCTTTCACCCGGCTTGATAAGAAGGTGAATATGGTTGTTCATAAGACAAAAATTCCGTATCTGAAATTGATACCGCTTTTTGGCCTGTTTCAAGATGATCAGGAACAATTCCTTATCTTTTTCGGGAGTAAAGAGCATCTCATTCCGGTTGATCTTCGCGGTTACATGATATTCCGCTCCATTCTGAAGCAATCGATTCTTTCTCATACACATATAAGGGGTAAAAGTACGGATTTGCTTTAATCAGGAGGCTGTTTTTTTTATTTTAAAGCTCTGTCCCCAAAACTTCTAACAGGAAACCGGGAGCCGGTTCTCCCCGCGTATCAATCACGCCTTGAATTCTTCCCTGAGGGAACGGTAAAGGGAACGGTAACGGTCAAATGTTTTTTCATAAAGGCGCGCTTTTTTTTCATTGGGATGAAAAACCGTCCCGGACTTTGCAAGGGCGGATGCCGCTTCGCCGGGACTGCCGTATTTTCCCAGCGCCGCCAAAGCCAGGGCGGCAAGCCCGGCAAGTTCCGCGTTTCCTTCAATAGAGATCACGTCTTTTCCCGTGACATCGGCCTTGATATGGTTAAGAACCGGACTCCGGGAAGTTCCGCCTGTAACGCGGAGGGATGGCGCGGCGGCCCCCGCTTCTTCCATAACGGAGATCACGTCACGGACGGCGAAACAGATCCCTTCCGCTACGGCGCGGGCAAGGCAGGATCTTGTTGTGGAACCGTTCATGCCGAAAAATACACCGCGGGCCTCCGGGTCCCAGAGCGGCGCCCGCTCCCCCTCAAGATAGGGAAGAAAGATCACTCCATCCGCCCCCGCCTCCGCGCCCGATGCGGCCGCGTAAAAATCGTCATAATCATCAAAACCCAAAAGCGTCCGGGCCCAGTCAATTGCCTTTCCTGTTGTGGAAATAATTCCCGAAAGATTCCAGTACGGCTTTACCGGATGCCCGTAGGACATAAGCCGCCTGTCGGCGATCCGCTTTTCCGTACAGAGGTTGATCCCTTCGGACGTCCCCGATCTGTCGCATACCATACCGGGCCTTACGGCGCCGGAACCCAGAATGGCGGTAAAAAAATCGGGCCCCCCGGCAATCACCGGGACCGCTTTACGGAAACCGAAACGGCCGGCTACCGAAGGAAGCAGCGTGCCTATGGTTTCACCGGGAGAAATAAACGGGGGAAACAGGAGGGGATCAAGGCCGAGCCTGTCCAGTGTCTCCGCCGTCCAGTACCATCTTTCAAAACCTTCAGAGGGAAAAACCGTACGGGCTTCTCCGGTAAGAACCCACGCAAGGAATTCGGGACAGTAAAAAAAGAAACCCGTTTTTTCATAGAGTTCAGGTTCACGGTTTTTTATGTGCAGCGCCTTGGGAAGGAAAAAACCGCCGTCTACAAAAGCGCCCGCCGCCGCCGATACCGCACCGGCTTCCTTTCCGGCGCGGCGGTCAAGCCAGAGCCGCGCAGGCCCCAAGGCGGCGGCGTCCGCGCGGTCAAAGGCCCCCTCCGCGTTTTTCCCGGCCGGCACCAGGGTCGGGCCGTTACCGGAGAGGGACAGAGCTTCAACGTTGGCAAGGGGACCGGCCTGGGAATCAAGCCTTGCGCAGCACGCTTCAAAGGCGGCAAGCCACCGGCGCGGATCGGCCTCATGCCTTCCGCCTGTCATCCTTATCTCAAGCGGTTCGGAAGCAAAGGCGCGGCGCCCGCCGCTAAAATCAAAGAGAGCCGCCTTGAAATTTGAAGTTCCAATATCAATGGCAAGTATCACACGCCTATCTTAACGCAGCAAAAGCTTCCTGTACACGGTTCCGAAAGCCCCGCGGCCTTTCGGCCTGTTTCTGTTTTTGCGAAAGTTCATACGCGGCATCTACGATCATGTCTTCCTGGCCGCCGGCCATGCGCCGCCTCCCCAGTTCCACAAGGGTGTCCCGAGGCGGAACTCCGAACCGCTGTGAGGCCCGCCTGGTATGGAGGAGAAAACTCGAATACACTCCCGCGTAACCGGGCATAAGGGAATCGCTGCGTACGATCTGGGCCGCTGCATGAGGGGTTCGGCCACATCTTCGGCAAGATCCATAAGGGCGTAACAGCCCACGCCGGTATTGTACCCAAGCCGCTGGAGCACGGCGCAGAAAACTTCTATCTGCGTATTTCCCGCCCCGGCGCTTGTAGCGTCAAAGACAATCTTTACATCCGGCTCTTCATGACCTGGGCAAAAAAAATCCCCAAGGGCTTCCGGGACAAAACCCTTGGGGTTTACAGTAAAGACCTGCCGCGGAAGATTTTACCCCGCCTACAGATCCTGTTTATGAAAATCGGGATCGCTTAACAGTTTGGCTTTCTTCGGGGTATTGTCATCATTGGTTTTGATGTTAACCTCAATGCCGAGCTGCGGAACGCTGTCCGTAAAGGAATATGTCCCGTCCGGCCAATAGCCAATGTGGTAGGGCTTCGGAGCTCCAAGCGCCTGAAGCGCCCCCTGTGCTTTTTTTCTGTCCGGCACAATGAAGCTGATATGCTGAAGCCCTTCGCCGTCACG
>JAISEB010000201.1 GCA_031264395.1 Treponema sp.
TGCAGGGCGTTGCGGGCGCAGTCGGCGGGGGTGATGCGGTGGCACAGGGGAAGCGTTTCAAGGAAGTCGCGCTTGACGCCCTCTACCACGCTGTTGCCGTATACCAGTACGCCGCATTCAAAGTGAAGGTAGAGGCTGCGAAAATCAAGGTTGGTTGTTCCCACCGTCGCTACCTTGTCGTCGGATACGAAAGTCTTGCTGTGATTAAAGCCCGAAGTGTATTCGTACACCTTTACCCCCGAGGACACCAGCTGCCGGTAATAGGAACGCGAGGTAATGGCGACCATCCATTTGTCCCATCTGTGCGGGGTGATGATGCGCACGTCCACGCCGCTTTTGGCGGCAAGCGTCAGCGCCGAAAGGAGGTTGTCGTCAACGACAAGGTACGGGGTGTTGATGTACACGTACCGTTTCGCGTTGTTGATGATTTTGATATACACATGCTCCCCGACATTCTCTTCATCAACGGGGCTGTCCGCGTAGGGCTGCACATAACCGCTTGATTCTTCCGCGCAGGGTTCGCTTCTCCATGGGTAAAACAATTCGTAATCGTCCTTTTCCTTCTGGTAGTAGTTCCATGTTTTGAGGAATATCAGGGTAAGGGACCAGGCCGCGTGTCCCGATATCATGATTGCCGCGTCCTTCCAGTGACCAAAGCGGTTTATGGCGTTGATGTATTCATCCGCCAGATTCATTCCCCCGGTAAACGCCGTCTTTCCGTCTATGGAAACGATCTTCCTGTGATCACGGTTGTTTTGCAGCGACGAAAGGATGGGCCTGAAAGGATTGAAGATCACGCACTTTATTCCCTTTTCTTTAAGGCTTTTTTTGAAATTCGGCGGCAGCGACATGAAGCATCCCAGATCGTCGTAGATGATCCTCACGTCAAGTCCCGCGCGCGCCTTCCGTTCAAGGATAGCCATGATGGGATCAAGCATGACCCCCTGCCTGAGTATGAAGAATTCCATGAAGATGTACCGTTCCGCCTTTTCCAGTTCCTCAAGGACACATTCAAAAAAAGCCTCGCCTGAATCAAGGTACTTTGCGCGCGTGCGGGTGTAAACGGGAAACCCCGCGCATTCCTGAACGTAATACGCCTGGGAGCGGTGTTCGGGGCAGGCGGCGGAGAACGAGGAGAGGCTGTTTCCCGGCAAGAGGAAAAGATCCTGCGTTTTCCTGTCGACTTCGGACATGATCCGCTTTAACATGCGGGGGTTCGACTGAACGTAAAAGATAATGTAGAGGATGCCGCCGAAGATGGGAAACATCAGTATCAAAAAAATCCAGGTAAGCTTGTAGGCCGGTTTTTCCTTTTTGTTGAGGATATAAAGGCCTACAAGAATGCTTATTACGTTGAGGGTCCAGCTTAGATAATGAAAGTACCTGCTTGAGCCGGCGATGAGGAATATCAGAAACAGGATCTGTGCAAGCAGAATGGCCATTATCAGAACCCGTCTTCTGAATACCACCCGCACCCATTTTTTGCTTATTTCCCGGGGGTTTGGTACGGCGGGCTTTTCACCGGCAAAAAACATCATGCTCACAAACATCGTCTCCTGTGTTCAAAATCCGCCGTGTTCAAAATCACCTAGGCCGGCCAGGGGCCCGCTCCCCGCCTGAGGAGGCGTATTTCGTCTCCTGAAAGATCCAGGACACTGGAGAAGATCCGGTCCCGCTCCCCGCCGCCGTCAAGGATCACGTCGACGCCGTTGATGTCTTCCAGTTCCCATCCGCCCTCAAAAAGATCCTCCTCGGGTATGGGGGCGAACCTGTCGTCTCCCGGAGGCGGCGGATCTTCGCGCCGGGCGCCGGTCATGCTCCGTTTCGCGGTTATCGAATAGAGCGGGACGCCAAGGGCTCCGATGATCCGCAGGGGCACCGGATGATCGGGGATGCGTATTCCCGCCTCGCTGCGGCGGAGGCCGAGGGCTTTTTCGGTTCCGGCAAGGGTCCTGAGAATAAACACGTAGGGCCCCGGCGAAAGGCGTTTTATCAGCCTGAAACGGGTGTTGTCCATGCTGCACCATTCGCCGAACTGGGAAATGTCCGAGCAGAGAAGGGTAAAGTGCCGCTCGTCACGTTCGAAGGAAAGCGCCCGCAGCCGCTTGATTCCTTCGCGGGCCCGGGACGAACAGACGAGGCTCCAGCTTGTGTCCGTCGGCAGGGCCGCGACGCCCCCCGCCTCAAGCAGCCGCGCCGTTCTGGCCGCGACCCGGTCGTCCATGTTGCCGGGAACAACGTATTCGATCATGAAAACCGCTCTTTCAGGGAACCCAGATGAGCTTGTCCGGCTCCGATTCGTTCAGGAAGATCTTGCGGTAACGTCCCGAATGTTCGACGCCGGGGTTTTCGGGAAAGTAGGTTTTTCTGAAAAACCACACAATGTCCGCCATTGCGGCCGCGGAGTTGGACGGGGCATAACGGAACCATACCTCCTTGTCTTCAAGAATCTTCCGCGTCTTTTCGTCGCCGGTAAGTTCGCTGTCCGTAAGGCGGCGTATTTCCGAGCGGAGGCCGCCGTAGTGGGTGTCTCCCACAGACAAAAGGCGCAGGTGATCGTGTTCATCCATCCAGTAGATTTCGTAAATTCCCGCTACGGAAGGAACCTTCGCGTTGATGGTCCACCGTTCGGCAAGACTGAGCGGAGACCAGTTGACGAAATAATAAACGTCTTCACCCTTTTCCCGGGCGGTAATTCCGTACTCCATAGTGTAATCATACCACAACTCGTTATGGTTTCCAATACATCAAATTTGGGGAAAAGTATAAAAAAACATACCAAAACGGATTTCCCCGCGGCCCCGTATTTCATTTGAAATTGTATTTCCTTGTAATACAACGAATTAGAAATAACACGATAAAAGGTACAAGTATGGCACGGAAATTGCTATATAATAGCCGGATCTGGAGATAAATATGAAGAAAACAGATGAGGATGACGGTTCCATCCGCTTTTATTTCAGCCGGATAAAGGCCATTCCGCTTCTTGACTTTGAAGAGGAACAGCGGCTTTCCCGGCTGATTCAGGAAGGGGACAAAACGGCGCTGGGCCGCCTTGTGGAGGCGAATCTCAGGCTGGTGGTAAAAATTGCCAGGGCCTATATTTCGCATGATTTTTCCCTTCAGGATCTTATTCAGGAAGGGAACCTGGGCCTTATCCGCGCCGCGGAAAAGTACGATTTTAGAAAGAACGTCCGGTTTTCAACCTATGCCGCCTGGTGGATACGGCAGTCCATAAACCGTTATCTTTCCAGCCGGCGGCGTACCATACGGCTTCCCCAGCGCAAAGAAGAAATACTGCGGAAGGTACAGCGGTGCTACCATCATTTAAGCCAGTCGCTGGGACGCCAGCCGAAAATAGAGGATATTTCCAGGGAGATAGGCGTTCCTCCCCGGGACATTGATTGTATCCTCAATATGACCAACGGCGTCCTGTCCCTTGACGTGGAAAGCCGGGGGGAAGAAAGCGCCGCCATCATGGATCTTCATGAGGATTATACCTACAGCCCCGAACAGGCCCTCCTGCGCAAGTCTTCCCGTGACGAGACGATCCGTTTTCTTGACCGCCTCAAGGACAGGGAAAAGCGCATCCTCATGTACCGGTATCAGCTTAACGGCGGCGAACGTTATACACTGAAAAAAATAAGCGAAAAGATGGGAATTTCCCCGGAAACGGTGCGCCAGATCGAGATGAAGGCGCTGCGGAAGATCCGTTCACAGGCGGAGGAACTGCGGAACTGCATGTACGCCACATAGGCGGGCCCGAAGGCCGGCCAAGGCTCCCCGGAAGAAGGCGGCGCAAAAAAAAACGGCTGCCGGCGCGTTTTTTTGATTGACAAACCGTCAAGAAGGGGTTTATAACAAATTCAAGTGGTACAATAAATATCCACTTTAGGGCGCCCTTGCGGTGACCCTGTGGGGCTGGAAACGGCCTTGGCCCTCTGCGGAGGGCCGTTTTTTTAGGAAACAGGGCAATGCGCCTGCGGAGTTTTGCGCTTTGCGTAAAACTCCGCGATTAGCCGCAAGTTAACCAGTATCGCTCTAAGGCTCCCCGGTAAAAAAGCCGAAACTGTACAGGTAGCCGTGAAAGATCCCCGCTCCCCCCAAAAAGCGCCTTCTCCCAAAAAACGCAAGCCCCCTTCCGGCCGCGGCGTCCTCCGGGGCCGGGGCGGAAAAGGCAGGCGGAAAAGGCGCGGCGCGCCGGACCGCCGGGATATTCTTCACGCGCTGGCCTTGACCGCCGTTCTGATAGCGGCGGCGGTCCTCGTTTCCGCTCTGGCGCT
Source organism: Treponema sp. (assembly GCA_031264395.1). Lineage (GTDB taxonomy): Bacteria > Spirochaetota > Spirochaetia > Treponematales > Breznakiellaceae > JAIROE01. The sequence continues at coordinate 4,284 of JAISEB010000201.1, forward strand.
CACCCTCCGCGGCCCGTCCCGTCCCCCCGCCGCCGCCCATTCTGCGCCTGGCGGCTCTGTCCCTGTTGCCGCTCGCCCCGTACCCAGCTCTGTCCCCACAGCCCCGCCTCCCGCGCCTGAGCCCGCCGCCGCCCGCCCCGCGCCCGTCGGCTCTGTCCCCACAGCCCCGCCTTCTGTGCCTGAGCCCACCAGCTCTGTCCCCACAGTCCCGCCTCCCGCGTCTGAGCCCATTGCCACCCGCCCCGTGCCCGCCGGGGGAAGCTCTGTCCCCGCGCCCGGTAGCTCTGTCCCCACACCTCGCAGCTCTGTCCCCGCAGCCCCGCGCCCCGCTCCTGAGCCCGCTGCCGTTCGCGGCGTTCCTGAAACCATCGCGCCGCGCCGGGGGACGCTGGTGTTTATGATT
>JAISEB010000350.1 GCA_031264395.1 Treponema sp.
GCGGTCATGGCAAAATTGACGGCGGCATAAGCCTTGGATCGTCCTTCCCGCAAAATAGCCGAAATATCAGCCATAAAACGATTTTCGATTTTTGATAAAATCGGCGTTTTAGGCATAACATCGTTTTTATTTTTGGCTACCATACAAACCCCATCTTTTCCAGGTGGTATTTCACCTTGACCTCATATTCCGCTGCTCTTTCGGCAACGATGGGCAAGGGTTCCTCATAACGGGTAGTAAGCTCTGTTACCCGGTTTGCTATATTGTGGGATATTGCGGTATAAAGCGCATCAATACCTGTATAAATGGCATGATACCATTTCCGGTTGACAAGCAGTTCGAATATTTCTTCATCTTTCAATTTACCGTACTGTGCCTTTACTTTTTGTTCAAGGATTTCTTTCAGGTTTTTGAGCGCCTTTTTATGTTCATCGGTCAGTTTCTTTTTCTCCAGCAGATTTTCCAATATGGAGCAATCTTCCGCATCAAGGGATTTGTCGTTTAGTTTCACCTTCAATACCGGGACATCAAGGCTTCCGTTGTCTTTAAGCACATCGTTAATAACTGAGCCGTCCTCTGCGTTTTCTATTGTTTCATCCAATTCGGTCTGTTTTTCTAAAAACAGCGCCTCAATTTCGCCAATTGCTTTTTGCTCATCATGGAAGAATTCTTCGGTTATGATACTGCGGGGAATGAGTTTCCCTTCCCATCCGGTAATTTTTTCTTTGCCTTTGTTTTTGCCGGATTCGATTATTTCGACACTATTTTCCCATTCCCGGGCCGCTTTGTAGCCGTCCTGGATAATAATAAAAACATCATCGGCCATAACGTCCTGCCAATAGGCAAGTAATACCTGACACACATCGTATTTATCTATGAGGAGGATGAGGATATAATCCTTGTATTGGGAAGCGTCCATGCCTCCGCGTAGTTTGTCGCAGCTCGCCCAAAGAGAACTGTATAGTTCAGTTTTTTTTACGGCCACATCTTATCCCTTGATATGTCTTTTCAAGCGGTTCCGGCATGGGCAGACAGCCAAAGCGGCTGATTCTAGCCGGTTTTGACTGTTGCCAATCTGGAGCAAGTAGTATAATATAAAGATTACGAATAAAAAAGAGGGGCTCGCGTTGCCTCACCAGCAATTCCGAATTCAAAATAACCACGGACAGACACAGACCAACACGGACAAAATACAAATTTAAAACCAAAAGTCCGTTCTGTCCACGAGGTCCGTGGTTACATTCTTATATTTTATACCGCCTCGAAACCGGCCCTACAGTTTGTCTATCAACATGGAACATTTCCCGGACGGAATGGGCAGGGTTTTTTTCTTCTTCTCCAGAATGTTTATCGTAAAATAATAGAGTTTTTCGCTTTCCATGTGTATTTCCCAGCCCCGGCCGCTCTTGTTGGAAAGAATCGTGATCATGTTTTTTTTGAGCGAAAGGTTTTCAATTCCCATGATCTCCAGATTGGGGATGATCCAGTCAACCGTTTTGCGGGGCAGGGAAATAAAAAGCCCCACAATGTTTTCTATGGTAAGACAGATGGTGGAAAGGGCGTCGTAGGCAAGGTATTGGGGGCGGTTAAAATCGCTTTTTCCCGGCCACTTTGCCGGGCCTTCTTTGGCGGGAAGATACGCTTCCCAAAGGTTCCCCTTGTGGTGGTTGCCGTCGGCGCTCATGGAATCAAGCATGAAGTACAGATGGCGAATGGCGCATTCGCGGGCAAGCTCCCAGCGCTGATAGCGTTCAAGGCCCTTTATTACCATGAACGTTAGATGGGGAAACACGGAGCCCCGGTAACCCCGGCCGCTTTCGTCGTATGCTTTTTCACAGACGGCCAGCGACGGAAAAGGATGGGGCGCGCCGAAATATCCGGGATCGGAGAGCTTGGCAATGATGCGTTCCGCCTTGTCGTCGTTGGGAATTTCCGCAAGAAGGGGCCAGTAACCGGCGATGGTTTTAACGGGAATGCGTTTTTCATGACGGTCTATGTCGTAGTAGAAACCGTCTTCCGGGTCCCACATAAGGGAATTGATGCGGGTCTTGAGGGAAAAATACTGCCGCTTGTATTGAAAACTCGAATCCTTGTCGTTAAGAATATCGGCCAGCGCGGACATGTAAAGCACGTTAATCGCTATCATGGTGTTAAGATCCATGGCGTAATAGGCGTCTTCCCTTGGGGAATTCATCATCCCTGTTACCGAAAGCGGCGCCCGGTAAAGGCCGTTGGGCTTTTTGAATGTCTTGTCTATCCATTCGTTGTATTTGTGAAGAATGGGAAGCACATCCTTGACCCGTTTCTTGTTGGCCGATTTGTGGTACAGGTTGAATTCCGCCCAGGCAAAAAGGGGTATGCCAAGCCCTTCGGGGTTATCCTTGTCCTGCACGGGAAGGCCGGTTGCTATGTCATAGGCGAACCGTATCGCGCCGTCGGGCTCCTGCCGCTGGTAAAAGATATCCAGGGTTGGATGAGCCTGGTAGATACGGTTGGAATACACCAGAAAAAACGAGGAAAAAATGGCGTCCGACTGGAGAACTACGGGACTGCCGGGGTACGAAAAAAATTTCCCTTCCATGGCGTCCGTTCCCGGATTCCAGTAATCCTGCAGCCAGGCCCATGTTTTATCATAAATATCGACAAAATCCTGATCATAAAAATGGATCTTGGGGAAATCACGTTTGGTCACTCAGGCTCCTCGGGGCATACAACGAATGTGACCTTCGCCCTTGCCCTTATTCTATTTTATTGGCCGGAATTACTTCATGAATACAACAAAGTCAAATTTTTCCTTAAAAAAACGCTAAAGACAGCAATTCCCAAAGATTATACACACAATACGACGATTTTACCATATTTCTTCCAAAAAGGGAAGAAAAAAATACAAGAAAACAGCCCGGCAGCCTTCAGGGCAGCCCCTTTTAGTAAAAGATCCTGATGTGCTCCGCCGCCGCGCGGTGCTTCATTTTGACGACAAGGATCTGATCCTCGGGCAGATACACCCAGCCCGAAGAATCGTAACGCTCAAACTGCGGATCGGTGCGGTAATCGATGTTGTAAAGCTGCAATTTGGTAAAGGGCCGCACCCCCCGTATCATCATGTAGTGAGTTTCCCCGGCGGGAAAACCGACGGAAATGTCAAGAATGTTGTTTTCCTGCGACGCCGAAACGGCGGAAGCGGCGGTCCAGGCCCAGATTCCGTTGACGCCCGCGCCTATCCCCGCCGCCCGGGGATAATAGTCCCCGGCCCGCATTATGCGGTACAGCCTTGCCGCCGTAAGGCGCGGGCTCGGGTTTTCGGAGATGATCCCGTCATCTGAAAGCGCAAGCGACGCGGGGAGCGTCCCGTCTTCGCCTGTAAGGGACAGCACGGAAAGGACAAGAGACCGGCCCACACCGGCCCAGCCGCGGTTATCCGAATCTTCCGCCCAGGCAAGAAGGCTGCTTCCCAGCCGGAGGTTGTATTCGACATCCGCCGCGCCGCCCTGAAACACAAAGACACGGCTGCCGTCGCTGTACATTCCCCCGGAGATCACAAAACACGCCTGATCGGCCAGCCGCTCAAAGGGATTTTCCTCCCGGCCGCGGTACTGCTTCATATCCATGAAGCCCTCAAAAATACCCGGCGCCAGTTCCGGGGCCAGCGAGGAAGGATCAAGGGAACGTATCAACTCAGCGCCGCCGCCCAGGAAATTGAGGTAGCCACGAACGGCGAGGAATTCAAAAACATGGCTTTCGTCAAGGAACCCTAACGATCTCTCGTTGATAAGGCGGGAAATGCGGCTTATCCTGTCCCGCTCGGCGGCGGTAAAGGAGACCCGCGCCCTGTCCATGCGGCCAAGGTACACCGAGGATTCGTGGGTCCGCCCCGTTCCCCCAAGAAAGGCGGAAGAAACGGCGGACACGGCGGCCCTGTAGACGCCCCTCCGCACCGCCTCGGCCGCGCAGGCGATAACCACATCTTCATCGGCGCTTGTCTGGACCGCCCGGTTCCAGATCGAAAAATTCTGATCCCGCCAGCGCGACAGGACCCCGGCATAGGACTCCCGGCTTTCCGCCCCGGCAAGAATGAAATCTTCAGGATTAAAGGCCCTCTTTTCCGGCACGGCCCGGTACGAAACGGAATCGCCTCCGGCCTTGAGGGAAAGCCGCCTGTCCTCCACGCCGTCTATTGAGCGCCCAAAGGTGTAGTCGGTTCCCCCCGAGCTTATTACCATTTCCCCGCCGCCCGAATTTCTTACCTTCGACGACTTCAGGGGTTTGTAGGGCAGTTCAAGCGCCGATGTTTCCCCGTCAAGGGCCGCCGATATTCGCAGTTCCGGGCTTCCGCCTGAGTACCGCGTAGTAAAGGAAAGCTCTGTCCCCCCCGAAAGGGTAAACACCGCGGCGTCATCGGTAAGGACAAGGAATTCCGGGAGAACCGGAACCCTGCCGCCGGAGCCGTCCAGCAGGGCCAGCCCTTCGCCGGGCCCGTCAAGGCTGAATTCAAGCCCGCCGAAATAGACGCCGGCCCCGCCCTGCAGGCGGTGGAAACCCGGCGCATCCGGCCGCCAGGCCGGGTCCGGGCTTTCGGAATCTTCCGGGGCATAACGCCCGGTTATCACCATATTCCCGGCGCGCATGGTAAAATTCCCCTGCCTCGCAAACTGGACCATCACCAGTATCACAAGCGAAAGCGAATAGACAAGAACCACAACGCCACATCGGGGAAGAGCCGGCTTTTTCATCCCTACTATAATGCCCTATACCCGGACAGCCTTGCAAGCGTTCCGAACCGTTCTGTATACTGTAGACAATGACGAACCACCAACCAAGACTGCCGTGTGTTCTTCTTGCGCCGTTTGTGATCCTCGCGTGCGCCGGAATGGAAAAAGCGGCCGTCCAAAGGCCGGAAACAGTCCCGGGAATTTCAGGGCCCGGAACGGTTACGGAAGAAATTCCCGAAGCGGCCGATACCATGACCATTCTTGCCCGCATAGCAGATCTTCTGGGCAGGGGAGACAGCGAAGGGGCACTGGCGCTTTTTGAAAAGATAGATCCCGCCGAAGCGGAAGACAACGATATACGGCTCCTTAAAGCGTCGGTGCTGGCCGCGGCGGGAAAGACGGAAGAAGCCCGTGCGGCGGTTGACGGCGTGCTTGCGGAAGATCCCGGAAACCCCAAAGCCATACTGACGCTTGCCGCCGTTCACGGGGCTTCGGGAAACGAAAGGGAACAGCGGAACGTGCTGGAAGGGCTCCTCCGCCAGGACCCAAAGAACGCCGAGGCGCTGGTGGAACTTGGGAACATCAGCCTGAGGGGCAGATCCCTTAGAACGGCGGCCGGTTATTTCGACCGCGTCCTTGCGGCCGAGCCGGACAACGGGGACGCCCTTGTGGGACGGGCCCTTGTGTACCGCCATAACCGCGATCCAAAAAACGCCGAACGCTTCCTTAACCGGGCGGTCAGGCTGCACCCGGCCTGGTTCGTGCCCTTAAGCGAAAGGGCCAGGCTTTACCGCGCGGAAGGATACCCAAAGGAGGCCCTTGCCGACATTGACAGGGCGAAGGATCTGGATAAAAACAACTACTGGATAGCCGTAGACCGGGGAAACATCCTCCTTGATCTGAACCGGAAAGAAGACGCGCTTGACGAATTCAACCGGGCGGAAGGCATTGATCCGGGCAACTTTCTGGCCTATGTGTATTCCGCCGGCATCAAGGACGATCTGGGAAATTACGACGGCGCCGAAAGGGATTACACAACGCTGGCCCGGCTCAAGCCGGAGTATTACTTTGCCTTCGAGGGGCTTGGGATCATCAAAATGCGCAAGGGCCTCTGGGCCGAAGCGCGGGACAATTTCCTTGAGGCGTCCCGCCGGGCTCCAAAGGACTCGACCTACGCGCTGCTTGCGGCGATGAACTGGATGAGGGCGGGGAAGACAAGCGATCCCCGGCAGTTTCTGGAGCAGACGCTGCGGCGTTTTGAACGGGAAACGCTGGACTGGTACATGCTCCGGCTTTACCGCGATCTTACGGGAGACAGCGATCTTGTCATCCGCATCGATCAGGAAAAGGACCCCGACAAAAAGGCCCGCATGCTGTACTACCTTGCCAACTACTACGACATACGGGGGAACAGGATTCTTGCGGACAGGTACTTCCTCCGCGTTCTGGAACTGGACAGGCGGGCCATTCCCGAATGGAGGCTTAACCAGATTATTGTTGAAGAGCGGAATCTCGGTATTTCAGGCGCGAACGAAGACCGCCCGCCCGGCGGCAATCCGGGCTCCTGATGGCCAGGGCGAACCCGTCCGGGGGTTTTTCCCGCATGACGGCGCTGCTGGAAGAACATTTCGGCGGCGGGAAAAAAGGAACGGCGGTTATTCAGACTCATGATTTTCCAGATCATGACGCGGCGGCTTCGGCCTTTGGCCTTGCCCGGCTTCTGGAAAAACGCGGCATTGAAACCTGTCTGTGCTACCGGGGAATCATCAACAGTTTTTCGCTTAAAACCATGATACGGGATCTTGAAATTCCGCTGCGCCCCGTCCGCGGCATGGTAAAGGATCTGCGCGAGTCGCCGTGCATCGTGGTTGACGGAAACCCCACCAACACCAACGCCCGGCCGGTAACGGATCTTCTTTTCGGCGTGGTAGATCACCACGCCAACTCACGCCTCCCCGATTGCCCCTTTACCGACATCAGGACAGGCTACGGCTCCTGCGCCGCCATTATCGCCGGTTACTGGAAAGAGGCGGGACTTGTCCCGGACCGGAAAACCGCCACGGCCCTGCTCATGGGCATAGAGATGGACACCGACTTTCTTTCCCGCCGCGTAACAAAGGCCGACATGGACGCCCTGCACCGGCTCTTCTCCGCGGGGGACTGGGAATACAGTACAAGGGTTGTCAAGGCGTCCCTTTCGACGCAGAACCTTCCCGCTTTTGAGGAGGCGGTAACCCGCGTCCGGCTGCAGGGCAGGATGCTTTTTTCCCGCATCCCGCTTGAAACCTCGCAGGAAGTTATCGCCATTCTGGCCGATTTTTTTCTGCGCTTCAGGGAAATTTTCGTTACGGTTATTATAGAAGATGACGGAACAGAGCGCCATGTGTCGGTCCGTTCCCGCGACCCCGCCGTCTCCGCCGCTCTTGTCATACGGGAGGCGCTTAAGGACATAGGGGAAGGCGGCGGCCACGATTATATGGCGGGGGGCGTCATTGATCCTGCCGTTACCATAAGCGAAAAAGAACTGTTCCGGCGTTTTACGGACGCCATGGAAAAAACAGGAGAACATCAATGAACGACAATTTGCTGCGCATGCGCGTCTCTGACCGGGACATAATCCTCATTGGGACCGCCCATGTATCAAGGGAAAGCATAGCCGAAGTTGACCGCGTCATACGGGAAGAAAAGCCCGGCGTGGTCTGCGTGGAGCTGGACGAGGCCCGTTTCGCATCCATTTCGGAAAAGGACAACTGGGAAAAACTCAACGTAACGCGGGTGTTCCGCGAAGGCAAGGGCTTTCTTCTAATCGCGAATCTTGTGCTTTCGGGCTTTCAGCGGCGGCTGGGAAACGAGCTGGGAGTAAAACCCGGCGAGGAGATGAAAACCGCCGTCCTTACGGCAAAGGAGCTGGGCATTCCTTTCGCCTTCTGCGACCGCGAGGTACAGATTACCCTTCGCCGCGCCTGGACCCGCTGCGGCCTCTGGAACAAAAGCAAACTAATGGCGTCCCTTCTTTCGGGGGCCTTTACCAGGGAGAAACTCAACGAGGAAGAAATCGAGAACCTTAAAAAACGCAGCGAACTTGACGGCATGATGTCGGAACTGGCGGACTACCTTCCCCCTGTAAAGGAAACGCTGATCGACGAACGCGACCGCTATCTTGCGGCGAAGATCTGGGCCGCCGTTGGCAAGGGGAATACGGCGGCGGCGGTGGTAGGCGCGGGACATCTTGCGGGCATAAAGGCCCATCTTGAAAACATGGCGGCGGGCAGGGAAGATTCCGATGTTTCGGAACTGGATCGCGTTCCCCCGCGAAGCCCGCTTTCAAGGGCGTCGGGGTGGATCTTCCCCATTCTTATCATCGCCCTTATCGCGCTGGGCTTTCTGCGTTCCGGCGCGGGGGTAAGCCTTGCAATGCTTCTCCGCTGGGTCCTCTGGAACGGATCGCTTGCCGCTCTGGGCAGCCTTATCGCGCTGGCCCACCCGCTTGCCATTATCGCGACCTTCGCCGGGGCGCCTGTCGCCACGCTGAGCCCCTTTATAGGGGTGGGCCTTTTTTCCGGCCTTGCCCAGGCGTATATGCGCAAGCCCAGGGTGGAAGACGCGCAAAACATCAACGAAGACATCACAAGCATAAGGGGGATATACCGGAACCGTATTCTCAGGGCCCTTCTGGTCTTTTTTCTTTCGAGCCTGGGAGGAGTCGCCGGAAACATCATTTCCATTCCCGGCCTCGCGGGGCAGCTCTTCAAATAAGGAAGATTTACCGCAAAAATAAAGAAGATTTACCGCAAGGTCGAAGAAGTCGAATAAGTAAAGGAAGGAAGGGGAAAAGGCGGCGGGGACATTTTCATTTTTTGAATTTTTCCCGGTACTCTCCTATTTCTATCATGGGGGGCCTTTCGGCGGCGGGAATCTCCGTTTCCCTGATCCGGTGAAAGCCGTTTCCCCTTTCAAGCGAGATGTATTTTTCCCCAAGTTCGCGGAGCATGTGGACGGAGCCCGATTTTTCAAGCCGCGAAAAAAGCGTGTCAAGTATGCCGAAGGACATTTTCCCCAGGGACGAAACCGTCTGGTTGCGGTGTATGCGTACATCCAGATCCACCTGGGCAATGGCCCCGCTGCCTGAAAGTTCCAGAATGTCGACAAGATGGCCCAGTTCCACGCCGTAACCCACCGAAAACGGCAGCCGTTCCAGCAGGGCGCGCCTTCCCGCGTATTCGCCTGAAAGGGGCTGAACAAGGGCGGCAAGTTCCGGATAAAAAAGCGAAAAAACTGGACGGACAAGTATTTCCGTAACACGCCCGCCGCCCGTAAGGGAGATAATGTTTTCCGCCGGTTTGTCCCCGGACGGGTGAACCGCCGTCCTCAGGGGCCGCTGGTAAAAGGCCTTGACATAGGAAATGCCGTCATCCTCAAGCAGCGGGCCGACAAGCCCGTAGACAAATTTCGGCGCAATGTTCGAAATGTCGGCGTCCACCCAGACGATAATGTCCCCCTCAAGGGCATAGAGGCTCTTCCAGAGATTTTCACCCTTGCCCCTGAAACTGCCGTATTTGGGGAGTATTGTCTTTGAGGTGATGACCCGCGCGCCGAAACGTCCGGCTACCTGCCGGGTTTTGTCGCTGGAAGACGAGTCGATGACGGCAAGTTCATCCACAAGGCGGTAACGGTCCATGAGTTCGGTGCGCATTACGAGGATCTCTTTTCCTATGGTCCGCTCTTCGTTCAGCGTTGGAAAGGCAAGCGAAATTGTAAGGCCCTTCTTTTCTTTTAATGTAACGAGGCGCGCTATGTCCTCGAAGCGGGAATGATGCCATGTCCTGTCCAGTATGCCGCCCGGCGTCACAGTTTTTCCCCCATGGAAACGATGAAACGTTCCAGAAGACGCCGGCCCTTTTCCACCGACGCGATGCCGACAATGTCATACGACGCCTCCGCCCTTCCCAAAGCAAGGCCCAGCGAAAGGGCCGGTATGCCTTCCGCCGAAAAGAGGCCCGCCGTATCCATGCCGTCTTCTTCCCTGATTTTTACGCGCTCCTTCTTCATCACCGGCGTCAGAATATCAAAAAGCCCCCTGCTCACGGCAGGATCGCCGGGAGAAACAAAAGACAGGATCTGTACTCCGGCGCTTGTCCCCGCTTCGCCCGCCCTCTTTTCCGCCGAGGATTTCACCAGATCCATGAATTGGGCAAGCAGGCCGCCGTCCGAAACCTCCGTATCCGTTTCAAGGACGGCCCCGCCGTCCCCGCCTGAAACGCCCCCTTCTATGCGGCGTATGTGAAAATCCACCCCGTTTTCGCGGCTTTTTTCCAGAAGATACCCGCCTGTAGAGACCGCGGCGTCCGCCGCCGCGTACTCCCCGTATTTTTCACCCTGCCCCGCAGGCGGCGAGAAGGTGATCCGCTGTCTGCAAAAGGCGCGCGGGCGGATAATGAGCCCCAGCGAGAAGCCCCGCAGCCCGACGACGGCGGCGGGCTTTTCCCCCAGTTCATCAAGAAGCGTATGGTACTGGTTTTCGGGATCGGCGGGGGACAGGACCGAAAAGAACAGAATTATCCCGCGTTTTACGCGGAGGCGGCCTGAGGCGATCCTTTCCGCCAGAGAGAGCAGCGCGGCCGGCCCAAGTGCCCCTGAAAGCCCCGCACCTTCGGCGTTTTCGCGGTTGAGCCTGGCAAGGCTCTCCGTAGGATGCCAGCGGTACGACCGGAGGCCTGTGTAAAGGAGAATGGGCGGACGTTTTTCGGCGTTGGGAGGATCAAGCCGGACCAGAAGGCCGCCGCCTTCCCCCTTAACCGTCACCGGGACAAGGCCGGCGGCGGCAAGCCGTTTCCGTACAAAGGCGGCCCGTTTTTCTTCGCCGGGACAGGGAGAAGGAAGTTCCGCAAGCCGGAGCGCGTCGGCAAGAATCCTGTCGGCAAGGGGGCTCGCGCTCCTTTTGGGCCTGTAGACAATATGGGATATCCTTCCCGAAAGCGAGTTAAGGCCCCAGCCAAAAAGTTTTTTAATGTTCACCCGTATACCCGTTTCCCCGCCCGGTTAAATCGTAAGGCATTTTCCGGCCGCTGTCCAATTTTCCCCGCCCCGCCCGCCGCAAAACTTCCCTAATTCCCCGTTTTCCGGTATACTGGTATTAGACGGAGGAAACCATGCTCGAAGCGCTTAAAAAAAATCCCGTGTGGAAAGGCCGGCGCGGGCCGGTGGTTCTTGTCATTATGGACGGGGTAGGATACGGCAAATACAAAGAAGGCGACGCGGTTGCCGATTCCAAAATGTACAATTTTACGGCCATACGGGCAAAGAGCCCCAATACGGCCCTTAAGGCGCACGGAACGGCCGTTGGGCTGCCCTCCGACGAGGACATGGGCAACAGCGAAGTCGGCCACAACGCCATGGGCTGCGGCCGCGTCTTTAACCAGGGAGCCGCTCTTGTGGGTAAATCCATTGCAAGCGGGGCCATGTTCGAGGGAAAGGCCTGGAAGGAAATTACCGCCGGCCTCAAAAACGGCGCGCTCGAGGGAGGCCGCGTCCCTACCCTTCACTTTATAGGGCTTTTTTCCGACGGCAATGTCCACAGCCATCTGGATCACCTCAAGGCAATGATACGGCGGGCCGGGGAAGAGGGGGTAAAGCGCATCCGCGTTCATGTGCTGTTCGACGGCCGGGATGTCGGGGAAACAAGCGCCCTTGACTACGTGGATCCCTTTGAAGACTTTCTAAAGGAAATCCGGGGGAAGGGCGTTGACGCCAAAATAGGATCGGGCGGAGGCCGCATGTGGATCACCATGGACCGTTACGGAGCGGACTGGTCCATGGTTGAAAGGGGATGGAAAACCCATGTGCTGGGAACGGCCCGCCAGTTTGCAAGCGCAAGGGAAGCGGTGGAAACATACCGGAAAGAGATCCCCGGAATCATCGATCAGGATCTTAAGGAATTTACCGTTGCCGAAGGGGGAAAACCCATAGGAACAATAGAAGACGGCGACGCGGTAATTTACTTTAACTTCCGGGGGGACAGGGCCCTCGAAATTACCGCCGCGTTTGAAGAAGACAAGTTCGATAAATTTGACCGTGTAAGGCGGCCCAAAATCTGCTACGCGGGGATGATGGAATACGACGGGGATACCCATGTGCCCAAACGCTACCTTGTAAGCCCCCCCGCCATAGACAGGACCATGGGCGAATACCTTGCCGCAAGCGGCGTGCGCACCTTGGCGATTTCGGAAACCCAGAAGTACGGCCATGTGACGTACTTCTTCAACGGCAACAGGACGGGCAAATTCAGCGAAACGCTTGAAGACTACGAGGAAATAAGAAGCGATCTTGTTCCCTTTGAACAGCGGCCCTGGATGAAATGCGCCGACATTACCGACCGGGTTATCGGGGCGGCAGGATCAGGCAAGTACGACTTCATCAGGCTTAACTACCCCAACGGCGACATGGTGGGCCACACCGGGGTGTATCAGGCGGTGATCTGTTCAATGGAAGGAATGGACATTCAGCTGGGAAGACTGGCGAAAGCGGTCGATGCCGCCGGGGGAATCATGGTGATCACCGCGGACCACGGCAATTCGGACGACATGTTCGAACACAACAAAAAAACAGGCGAGGTGATCCGCAAGGAAGACGGAAGCCCCAAACCCAAGACCAGCCATTCCCTTAACCCCGTGCCCTGCGTCATCTACGATCCGGAATGCAAGGGTGAATACAGGACAGAGGAAGGCGCCCTTAACGAAGGGCTCGGCATCAGCTCCATCGCCGCCACCTGCATAGAACTTCTGGGCTACATTCCCCCCGCCGGTTACGACAGGTCACTGTTGAAGTTCGTCTGAACCTTCAGGCGGCGGGCAACCCTACATGACATCCAGAAAGGGGATGCACACAAGGTACAGGGCGTCCTTGAGCACTCGGAGCACTTCGCGGGAAAGGGCAAGGCGGCTTGCGGCAAGGTCCGCGTCCGGGGCGTTGAGTATGGGACAGTCGTGGTAAAAACGGCTGAACGACCGGGACAGCTCGTACAGATACGCGGTAAGGACGCTTGGGTCCATGGCCGCCGCCGCGGCGTTCACCGCGCCTTCATAGCCTGTTACCGTTTTGACAAGATCCCATTCGGCGTCCCCCGCAAGAAGCTCCGGCTTTACCTTCCCTTTTTCGGCCGCGCTGCCCGAGGCTTTTTTCAGCATTGACGAAATGCGCGCCCCCATGTACTGAAGATACGGCCCGGTGTTCCCGTTAAAGGAAAGGGATTCTTTGGGGTTAAAGAGCATGTCCTTAAGCGGGCTTGCCTGAAGAAGGTAGTAATGCAGGGCGCCAAGGGCTATTTTTTCCGCGGTTCCCGCGGGATCTCCCACCGCCTCTTCCCTTTCTTTTTCCTGTATTTCAAGAAGGGCCATGTCACGCAGGCTGTCCAAAAGATCGTCCGCGTCAACCACGGTGCCCTCGCGGCTTTTCATTTTTCCTTCGGGAAGATTCACCATGCCGTACGAAAGGTGGTAAAGGCTGCGCGCCCAGTCAAAGCCGAGCCGCCGCAGAATGGCAAAGAGCACTTTGAAGTGGTACTGCTGTTCGGAACCCACCACGTAAACAAGCCGGTCAAAGGGCCAGTCGCGGTGACGGAAAATCGCCGTACCTATGTCCTGGGTAATGTAAATGGAAGTGCCGTCGCTGCGGAGGAGCACTTTCGTATCGAGCTTCTCGCCGCCCAGATCCACCGTCACCGCGCCGTCTTCCTCTTTCCGGAAAATGCCGCGTTCAAGGCCCTTAAGCACTTCTTCTTTCCCCAATAGGTATGTCTGGCTTTCATAGTAAAACTGATCAAAGGAAATGCCCGTCCGCTCCCAGGTTTCCTTCATTCCCTCTACGGCCCAGCCGTTCATCTTCTTCCACAGGGCCGTCGTTGCGGGATCTCCCGATTCCCATTTGCGCAAAAGTTCCCGCGCCCTTTTTTCGGCTTCGCTCATTTCCCCTTCGCGTTTTTTTTCGGCCTTGTCCACGCTGTTAAAAAGCACGTAAAAATCCCCGACAAAATGATCGCTTTTAACACGCTCCGATTCGGGGGTCTTTTCCCCGCCGTGTTCAATGTAGGCCAGCATGGATTTGCAGATGTGGATGCCCCTGTCGTTGATGATGCAGACCTTTCGTACTTCCGCGCCCGAGGCGGCAAGAATGCGGGAAACGCTTTCGCCAAGGACATCGTTCCTGAGGTGCCCAAGGTGAAGGGGCTTGTTGGTGTTGGGGCTTGAAAATTCCACCATGATCTTCCGGCCCGAAAGCGGGCCGCCTGAAGCCGGGCCTCCCGCGGCGTCTGAGGCGGCCGTTCCGGCAAACAGAGAGCGGACCGCCCTGGCCCGGTCAAGCCGCACATTCACATAGGGCCCCAGGGCGGCGCATCCGGGCGTACGGGCATCCGCGCCGTCCGCGCCGTCTTTTCCGTCTTCCGCCCGGAGAAGCGCGGCCGCCGCTTGGGCAATCTGGGGCGGCCCCTTTCGCAACAGTTTGGCGTAACCAAACATGGGGAAGCCCAGATCCCCCATTGCCGGATCGGGGGGAATTTCGGCAACCACCAGATCGGCGTCAACGGTTCCGTCAATCCCCGCGGCCTTCATCATTTCCGCAAGGACTCCGGCTATTTTCCGCTTCCAGATTTCCGCTTCGGGCGGAAGCCGCGTCGTCTGCCGCGAAGGGCTGTCGTCGTTCATGCTTACCTTCTGCCTTCCATGACGTCTATGTCGTCAAGAAGCCGCAGCGTCTTGTGGAACTGCTCCGCGGCGTTATTCAGCCCGGTAACAAAGGCGCCGCCCTTGCCGGCAAGCTGGGAAAGATTCGCCAGCGTGTCGTATTTTCCGTCCGGGTCTTTTTTCAGAATTCCGTTAATAATGTTGATCATCGTTCCACAGGCGCTCCTGGCCCTTCCGGTAATAGCGGACGCCGATCTGGAGGCGTCCTCTATTACAAGCTGCACCTTCCGCCTTTTTACAGGAAGGGAAGACATGTCCTGACGGGCAAGATTGTAACGTTTTCCCAGATCGCCTGCGGAGGAAATATCCCCTTCAAACTTTCGTATGTCGTCTTCCAGCTTGATAAGATCGTTGTAGCTTTCGGTAAACTCGGTGCGGTTTTCCCGTTTGTAAAATTCGCCGTCTATTAAAATGGGACGGAGTATCCTGTTGATGTCGGCCATAAACACCGCGGAATAAAAACTCAGCAGGAAGGAAAGGGAAAGAGCGCCGGGAATGGGAATGCCGTCGGGATTGGATTCGGAAACCACATTCTCAAGGAGCTTGAGGTTGGTGCCCTTAAGAAAATGGCGGAAGGAATCGACAAGATCGCGGTGCCGCTTCTGGCTCATATATTCGGCGAAACGGCCCTCAATGCGGCGCTTCCAGTATTCGCGGTACACGGTGAACCAGTCCTCGCCGCCGCTTATCTGTTTCGGCTGAAAGGACAGATTCCTGTTTGCGCAGCGGAGGATCGGGGTAAGGGGCGTCTGCCGGTTAAATTCCCGTATGGTGGCAAGCGCGTTTTCGGAACGGGTAAGCAGGTTTCTCATCTCCCGGTCCAACTCAAAGTCCTGTTCCCCCGCCTTTTCCTGCGTAACAAAAATAAAGAGCGATTCCAGAAGCGGAAGCGGCGGCGGTTCCTTGAGAGAACAGAGGATATTGTTGAGCGATTCAAGCATTTCCCGCACAATGTTGACGGAACACACCTGCCCCGAAGCGGAGTTCTCGAAACCAAAGGCCATGAGCACCCGGTCAAAAAGAAAAGACGAAAGCTCCTTGAGGCAGAGAAGGGAACGGGCGCTTTTATACATAGTGTTCCGCTGTTCTACGGAAATCCCCGCAAAGGCGTTTTCCATGGCCCGGAAGGCCGCCTGCCTGAGTTCCCCTTCGCCCGTGGAAGAACCCGGCCCGGCTATCGCGACGGGGTCCGTACCGGCTTCAAGGAGACGGTGTATTTCCCCCATTTCAAGCGAGCCCAGAAACGCGTAAAATCCGCCCCTGTCCTTGTTCACGCTGACGTCAAGGACATTGTAAAAGAACCGGGCCGCTTCCTTGAGATCCGCCGTCCGCTGATAAAATTCGGGAAGCAGAACATTACGCTGATAATCGTAGAGCCCCGGAAAACGGGCGTTAATGTCCCGGCCCAGCCTGCCGATCCGGCCGTCCTCGAATATCTTTGCCGGGGATTTACCCTTGAAAATACCCACAATAAAGTAAAAAACCCGGTAATACCAGGGCAGATGGGCATACGACTCTTCAGAACCGGCGGCTTCCTCCTCACCGGTCTTTTCCTCTTCTTCGTACAGAAGATCCGCGGATAAATTTGACTGGCTCTTGAGCTTGTCAAGGAGGTTAATCCGTTCCTCCACCGCCAACTCAGATACCAGCTGGTTAAGAACCTTGTCTTCGCCGGGAAAAACCGCCGGGCTATCCGCCATGAAGATCATAATTGACAATTTTTGAAAAAAATGCTAGTCTGCATTCTGTATTCCCCGGTTGTGTAATGGTAGCACGGCAGACTCTGGATCTGCTTGTGGGGGTTCAAATCCTCCCTGGGGAAAACGAGATGAGTTGTTGTAATACAAAGGTTTATGTAATAGCCATTGGAAGAACTGGCGCTATGCTTTTCTTAATCTATGCAAAAGATTATGGGGAACCTCTAAAAACTTCAGTTTTTAGAGGTTTTCTTACCCCTGGAGAAAATTGTATTTGCATAATTCTTTATATATCAAGAAATTAGCAATTTTCTCCAAGGAACCTCTGGAAACCCAACCGGGGTTTTCAGAGATTCCCTATGACAAACGGGATGACAGGTTTTGTCTGCGGGTTTTGCGGAGGGGGAAGGCTATGCGCCGGAAGTTTTATATGCACAGGCGGGGAGGCGTTTTTTACGCTTGTCTGGTAAACCAAGAGACGGGGCTTTCCATGAGCGCCCGGAGTACCGGGGAGCGCGACCGGGATGCGGCCCTTATCGTGGTATCCGGCTGGCTGAGGGACGGCTTGCCGGGTAAGGACGGGGAACGCCGGAAGGTAGAGGCTTCATTTGACCTTGACGGAATACTCCGGGCCATACGGAAGGCGGAACTGGACAGCGGCGGGGCATTGGCAATCGTGAAGGCCCTTAAAGAGCGCGGCCTTATCGACATCGGCGCGGTTCCCGCCGGGAAGGGGAGCGTGAATTTTGTCAGTTTTTTGTCCGGCTTTTTTGACTATGATAAAAGCGCCTATGTAAGAGACCGCCTGGCGCACGGGCACAGTATAGGGCGGCGCTATTGCCGTGAAAGCCTGAAGCTGATCCGGCTGTTTTGGGAACCCGCTTTTAAGGGGCGGACGTTGGCAAGTATCACCCGCAACGATTTGAAGTTATTCTCCTTATCCCTTCCCGCCGATAAATCGGCTTCTTACAAAAACAGCATATTGAACGCGGGGCTTATCCCTCTGGGCTGGGCTCATGAGGAGGGCATGATACCCGTCGACATTGGCAAGGACTTTGAACGTTATGGCGGCAAGGCAACCAGGCGGGGAGTGCTGACTGTGGAAGAGGCCGGGACGCTTTTTGCGAAACCCTGGGCGGACGGCGCGGCAATGGCGGCGAGCCTCCTCTCCGCAACTACCGGCATGAGGCAGGGGGAGGTTCTGGCTATCCGGGGCGGGGACATCGGGGAGGCGGTTTTGAACGTGGCCCATTCGTGGAGCGCGGCGGACGGCCTTAAAAGCCCGAAGAATGGGGAAGCGCGGCGGGTCCCCCTCTTGCCGGAAGTCCGGGAGGCGCTTCTGGCGCAACTGGCAACAAACCCCCATACGGACATTCCCGAAGCCGGGCGGTTTGTCTTCTGGGGACTTGCCCCGGAGAAGCCCCGCTATGACGGTGTTTTTATGCTGAGCGCCCTTCATACCGAAATGGAGGCGATGGGCATAGACTGGAGGGCGCGGAACATCTGCTTTCACGGCTGGCGGCATTTTTACGCGGCAAGAATGGCGGACATTGAGGCTGCCGATAAAGTGAGCCGGATCACCGGGCACAAGAGCCGGGCGATATTTGACGCTTACGCCGACCCTGTAACCGAGGCTGCTATTAAGGACATGGGCAAGGCCGCGGCGGCAGTATTCGCCGGGGTACTGGCGGGGGCGGCAATGGCGCGGGCGGAGGCATAGCCCTGGAAGCGGGGCTTGCGTAAATCCTACCGGAAGAACCGGCGGAGGGGATAATG
>JAISEB010000078.1 GCA_031264395.1 Treponema sp.
CTGCGCCGCGCCTGCGATCTCATAACAAAGGAGCGCGTGCTTGACACAATACGGCTGGCCTCCCTCTCCATGGCGCTCATGGGAAAAAAGGGCCGGCGCATAGGAGTCGCGGGCCTTAACCCCCACGCCTCAGAAAACGGGCTTTTCGGGGAGGAAGAGGCTCAGGCGATTATCCCCGCTGTCATGGCGGCCAGGGAGGAGGGCCTTGACGCAGAGGGGCCCGTTCCGCCCGACACGGTTTTCGTCAAGGCGCTCGGCGGCCTTTTCGACGTTGTAGTCGCCATGTACCACGATCAGGGCCACATTCCGCTCAAGCTCTTCGGGTTCAGGATGGACGCGCCGGGGAATTTTTCGCGCATGAGCGGCGTCAATTCCACCATAGGCCTTCCCATCATCCGGACATCGGTGGATCACGGCACCGCCTTTGACATTGCCGGCAAGAATCTGGCGAACGAGGAAAGCATGATAGACGCCATCCATATGGCGGCCCTCTTCGCCGAAAACCGCCCCAAAGAGGCCGCCGCGCCCCGCGGAATTATTTAACCGCAAAGTCGCAGAAGTCGAATAAGTTTTCATTCAAATACTTTTTCGACTTTTTCGACCTGGCGGTAAATCTTCCTTTTATGACACGTGAATCATCCCCCAGGTTACGAGTCAAGTTTAGGGTTTGCCGCGCGGAGGCTCATTTCGAAAAAAGTCCGTTCCGTCCGTAGGTCTGTGGTTATATTCTTGCCTCCCCTTAAATTTTCCCCCGGTTTGTGGTAAAATTTTTTTGTGGATAAATTTGCTGACGAGGCTGTCATAGAAGTATCCTCCGGGAACGGGGGCAATGGCTGCGCGGCTTTTCACCGGGAGAAATATGTCCCCAAGGGGGGGCCTTCCGGCGGGGACGGCGGCCGGGGCGGGAACGTGATCTTTACCGTGCGCCGCAACCTCCGTACCCTTTCGCACCTCAGGCGGCGGCATTCCTTCAAGGCGGAAAACGGCAGGGACGGCGAAGGCCGGGGCCGCTACGGCAAGAACGGGGCGGACGCGGTCATTCCCCTTCCGCCGGGGGCCGTGCTCAAAGATCCCGGTACCGGCAGGATCATTCGGGATTTTGGCCGGGGCGGGGACGATTTTTGCTTCCTTAAAGGCGGAAACGGCGGCTGGGGAAACATTCACTTCAAGTCTTCGGTCAACCAGGCCCCCCGCACGGCCCTTCCGGGCAAAGAGGGGGAAACCGTCCGCGTCATGGTGGAGCTTCAGCTTTTGGCCGATGTGGGCCTTGTGGGCTTTCCCAACGCCGGTAAATCGAGCCTCCTTGACCGCCTTACCAACGCCCGTCCAAAAATCGCCCCGTATCCCTTCACGACAAAGATCCCCAACCTGGGGGTTCTCTCGTACGGGTCTCCCGGCGGGGACGACGGAAGGGACATCATCATCGCGGATATTCCCGGCCTTATAGAAGGGGCTTCGCGGGGCGCGGGCCTTGGGATACGTTTCCTGAAACACATCGCCCGTACTTCGGCGCTGGCCTTTCTTGTCGATCTTTCGGACGACAGGTTCCTTAGCGCCTTCGGCGTGCTATTGGGCGAACTTGACGCGTTTTCGCACGAGCTTACCGGAAAACCCCGCCTCATACTGGGTTCCAAAACCGATGTGGAAGGAAGCGCGGAGCGGCTCGCGGAACTGGCGGCTGCGTATCCGGGGGAACAGGTCAGGGGCGTTTCGGTATTTTCGGGGGACGGCATAGACGGGCTTGCCGCCGAACTGTTCGCGCTGGCGGAAAAGGCGGCCCAGGCGTGAGGCTTGCGATACTGGGGGGAAGTTTTAATCCCGTTCATCTGGGGCATCTCTACCTGGCCGAGGCGGCGCTTTCCTTTCTTGATTATGACCGCGTGATCTTTGTTCCCGCCTTCCGTTCGCCTTTCAAGACGGAAACGCCCGGCGCGGCGGTTTCCGCTCCGGACAGATTCGACATGCTTGCCTCTTCCCTTGCCGGTTCCCCGGATTTCGCGCTGGATAACTGCGAAATAAAGCGCGAAGGCGTTTCCTATACCATCGATACGGTCATCGACATTGAAAAACGTTACCGGCCCGGCGGAAAACCGGGGCTTATACTGGGCGACGATCTTGCCGCCGATCTGCCCTCATGGCGTTCTTTTGAGGATCTTCTTGAGAAGACGGACATCATCATTGCCCGGCGCGTCCTTGCGGGGGAACATTCCTTTCCCTATCCCTTCAAGCAGATTGACAATGACGTGATGAACATTTCTTCCGCCCTTGTACGGGAACGGATACGGACGGGAAAACTCTGGCGGAGCCTTGTGCCCTCGGGGGCACGGACGATCATCGAAGACAGGCGGCTTTACGGATATACGGGGGAAGGGGATGCGGGTGAAAATCCCGGCCGTGAGGATTCCCCCATGGCAGGCGGCCCGGCGGAAATCTCGAAGGATCTTGTTGTCAAGGTGGAAAACGCCGCGCGCGAAAGCCTTTCGGCGGGCCGTTTCCTCCATTCCCGCAACACGGCCCTTCTTGCCTGGGATCTCTGCCGCCGTTTCGGCCTTCCTCCCCGGGCGGGCTACCTTGCCGGTATGGCCCATGATATTGGAAAACCCCTTTCCGACGAGCGGCTTTTGGAGCTGGCCTCAGGCGACGGGGAAAGCATTTCTCCCCTGGAGCGGAAAAAGCCGTCCCTGCTCCACGGCAGGGCCGCGGCGGTATTGCTAAGGGAACGTTTTGGCATTCATAATGACGATGTTATAGAGGCGGTGGCCTTTCATACGGAAGGCCGTGACGGTATGGGGCCTCTGGCAAAGGCGGTGTACATAGCCGACAAGCTCGAGGTTTCCCGGGACGCCGATCCCGCCCTGCGGGACATGGCCTGCGGCCAGGCGGGGGATTCGCTTGACGGGATCTTTGCCGCGGTCCTGGGCAGTACCATTGACTTTCTCAGGTCCCGGAAGATGGATGTCTCCGAAGCGACCATACGCCTCCTTGACGCGGTGCGAAAGAGGAACAGCCGTTGAGAAGAAACAAGGCGGACGCCAGCGTCTTCATCCTTTTTGTCATCATACTCATCCTTGCCGCCGGGGCGGCTTTTGCCGTGTATACGCTTCGCGCGGACCCGCTTGGGGAGGCATTTGCCCCGGACCGGGTCATCAACACCCTTTTTGTGATTGAAAACGAAGGAAAGCCCCTCTGTTCCTTCGTGCTGATGTTCTACCCCTCGACAAAGCGCGCGGCAGTCTTCGACGTGCCCGGCGACCTTGGGCTTATTATACGGCGCGCCGATCGCGTGGACCGTATCGACACGGCCTACGATCCAAAAAATATCGGCCTTTTCAGGGAAGAAATCGAAGGGCTTTTGGGGATGGAGATAGGGTACTCCTTTATCATCACCACGGAAAATCTTGGCAGGGTGGTGGATCTTGTCGAGGGGGTAGAGATCTTGATTCCCTCGCCGGTGGAACGGTTCGGCATCGCTCCTGTTTTTTTCCCTTCCGGCAAGGTAACGCTGGACGGCGACAAGGCCAGGACCTATATCACCTATGAACTTTCCGGGGAAGACCGTGAAATGGTGGTTTTCCGCCGGCAGCGTTTTTTTCTGGGTTTCCTCAAGCGCCTGGGCGAGATGAACAGTGCCCTTAAAAACCCCGGCGCAGCCCGGCTGTTCAGAGGTTCTTTTACCGCCTCCATGAACCGGCGGGCAAGAGCGCGCCTTTTTAACGAATTTTCCGCCATAGATACGGACAGAACCGGCGTGCAGTCCATAGGGGGAAATTTCCGGGAAGTTTCGGGCCAGGTTCTCCTTTTACCCCGCGACAACGGCAGCCTTATCAAGGAGATTGTCCGCCAGTCCATGGGAACCCTTACAAGGCAGGTAGAAGGCCCTCTTTCGGAGCGGGTCTTTACCGTGGAAGTGCTGAACGGTACGGCCGAAAACGGCCTTGCCGGAAGGACCGCGGAACTGCTGCGGGGTTCCGGCTATGACGTCATCTCCATAGGCAACGCCGGCAGAACCGATTACGAGGCCACCGAAATAATAGACAGAACAGGCTACGCCGATATGGCGGAGGCATTCGGCGGCGTGCTGCGCTGTACGAACATACGTTATGAATCGCCGGTTTCCGGGATTCCCGAAGGCCTGGAAGAGCCTTCCCCTCGGAATTTCGAGTACCGGTCCGACTTTACGCTTATTATTGGAAGGGATTTTAATGGAAAATATGTTACGGGAGGATAGGGAAACGGCTCTTGCCCTGGGAAAACTGCTTGCCGGGCACAGGTGCGCCGATGTAACCGTGCTGGATCTAAGCCGTCTTGACGCCTGGACGGATTTTTTTGTCATCGCGACGGTTTCAAGCGGCGCCCATCTTTCGGGGCTTGAACGGCACATCGGCGACTTTTCCCGCGAACGGGCGCTTGAAATACTGAGGCGTTCCCGGAGGACCCGCGCGGAAGACGACGAATGGCGCCTTATCGACATGGGAGGCCTCGTGGTGCATCTTATGAGCCGCAAGGCCCGTTCCTTCTATGAACTGGAACGGCTCTGGAGCGCCGCGGAGGTGCTTTTCAGGGAGGATTGAGCCTGTTCCCTGGCCCGGCCGGTTTTGAAAAGGGACTTTCCCTTCCCGCCGGAATTTCATGTGAGTGTTGTGACCGGTAGTACGCGCGCGGGCCGCTATTCGTCAAAATCGTTGTAATCTACATCCTCTTCGTAATCGTAATCCTCTTCTTCTCCGTCCTCGTAATCGTCGTCGTCATCCTCAAAATCATCATCTTCGAAGTCGTCTTCGAAGTCGTCTTCCATATCGTCGAAGTTATCCTCTTCGTCAATATCATCATCCTCATCGTCGTCACCGAAGAAAAGAATGGGAAAAGGAAGATTATCCGCGCCCGTATACCACGCAGCGTCCGGCGTCTGCGGGACGGGAGTTAGGAACATATTCATGGACTCGTCAGGCACCATAGTATTCTCCGTTCTTGGATGTATTTACCTTGAACATAAGGGAGAGTTTAAGAGTCTGTCAACTGGTTTTTTATAATATCTTTACAAAACCTGTCTTTTTGGTATAATAATACAACGGCATGCGGGGTTTAACGGTTAAGGCTCCCGCCAAGATCAACCTGTACCTTCGTATAGGGGAAAGGCGGGCGGACGGGTATCATGAAATGGAAAGCCTTCTTGTGCCGCTTGCCTTTGGGGACACCGTCAGGATATTCTTGCTGGACGGCGAAGGCCCGCCGCGTGTGCGGATGGAGGGGCTTCCCGCCGCCCGCCGCCTCCCTCCGGGCGAAAATATTCTGCACGCGGCTTTTTCCCTGTTCAGGGAAAAAACGGGCTTTGGCCGCCGGCTGTATATAAAGGTGATCAAGCGCGTGCCCATGGGCGGGGGCCTTGGAGGCGGTTCTTCCGACGCGGCGGCCCTGCTCGCGGCCCTTAACCGCCTTTCCGGCGCGGGTCTTCCCGCCGGGGAGCTTCGCGCAATGGCGGAAAAACTGGGAAGCGACGTCCCTTTTTTTCTTTTGGGCGGCGCGGCGCTGGCGGGCGGCAGGGGGGAGCGCCTTCTGCCGGTTGATTTTCCCGCCGGAATGCCCGTGGTGCTGGTAAATCCCGGTTTTGCCAGCGACACCGCCGCCGCTTACCGCCGTCTGGACCGCCTGAGGCTGGAAAAGGGGGCTTTTCCGGCTCCAGGGGAAACGGAACGGGACGCTGGTTTTGCCGCCTCCGTCCCCGCCGGGTTCCGTATCGCCGGAAATGCGGCAGGGGACTGGCCGTGCGGGAATGATTTTCTCCCTGTTTTCCGGGACGGCGGGGAGAATGGCGGCGGGGCGGTTTACGAGGAGATCCTTTCGGCCCTTGACAGGTCCGGCGCGGATTTTTCCGGCTTGTCCGGTTCAGGTTCCACCTGTTTCGGAATTTTTACCGATGGAGGAAGAGCGAAAACAGCGGCGAAAGTGTTATCGAAAGGGTGGCCTTTCGTTCGGTTAACATTTTCCTTGCGCGCAGGTTGAAGACGGTAGTACAATCAATACAGGATGATCTGTCCCGTCTAAAAGGAGCGCGCCATGGAGATAACTGACATTAGGGTCCGGAAAGTATCCGGGGAAGGCAAACTAAGGGCGTACGTTACGGTTACGTTTGACGACTGCTTTGTGGTGCACAATGTGAAAATCATTGAAGGAAAAAGCGGCGTTTTTATTGCCATGCCGAGCCGCAAGACCAGGGCCGGGGAATACAAGGATGTGGCCCATCCTATACAGCCGGAGTTCAGGGCCGAACTGCAGAGCCGTATTCTGGAGCACTACGACAACGGCGGCGGGCCGGACGATTCTTCGGTGGAAATATGAGGGGAGCCTCCGAAAGCCCGGCCGGGTTTCCGGAGATTCCCTGAATTAAAACCATTTGCCCGGCGTGTGAAACCGTTCGCCGGCGGGTTTTGGACATGAATTTTTTTGGGACGTAGGCAAGTGGTAAGCCACCGGGTTTTGGCTCCGGCATGCACAGGTTCGACCCCTGTCGTCCCAGTAAGTCGGAACGACAGGGCGGGGTTTAACCGGCCCGAATAAGTGAACAGGGGTATATAATGAGTCAGGTAGTATTGCAGGCAAAAAACCGGCAGGGCAGAGGATCGGCCGAAGCCCGCAGGATCAGGCGCACGGGCCGCATTCCGGCGGTTTTGTACGGGCGGACGGGCACGTCGTTGTCCATAGATCTTGACGGGCGGGAATTTCTTAACGGCGTCAAGAATGTTTCCGAAAGTACCATCGTCAAGGTGGAAGTTGAAGGGAAATCCTACGACGCCTTTGTCAAGGATACCCAGCGGAACATAGTCAACGGGAGCATTCTTCACGTTGATTTTTATGAAGTGGAAAGCGGCCGCCTTCTGCGGGCCAGAGTTTCCGTTCATATTCACGGGACTCCCGCCGGGGTGCGTGAAGGCGGGATTCTGGAATCTCCCCTTCACGAGATTGAGGTGGAATGCTTCCCCAAAGATCTTCCCGAGCGCATCGATGTGGATATTTCTTCCCTCAAGGTGAACCAGTCCCTGCATGTGCGGGATATAGTTCTGGGCGAAGGGGTAAAACTTATTTCAGGCGCAGATCAGGTGGTTGCCCTGGTGAAGTATGCCAAGGCCGAAGCCGTAAAGGAAGAAGACACGGCCGCTCAGGCTGCCGCCGCCGCCGCGCCGGGCGCCCCCGGGGCCGCTCCCGCGCCCGGCGCTCCCGCACCGGGGGCTGCCGCGGCTTCGCCCGAGAAAAAGTAAATTTCCGGGAGCCAGGTTCGTGTGAACGGGGGTTTGTCCCCGGAAGATCCGGTTTCCCGTTTTGAAACGGCCGTTTCGGCCTCTCTGGCCGGTTTTCCGCCGGGCGCGGCGCTGCTTGCCGCGGTTTCAGGGGGCGCCGATTCTACCGCCATGCTCTGTGCGCTTTCGGCGAATCCTTCCCCCTTCCGCCTCTTCTGTGTCCATGTGGAGCACGGTATCCGTCCTCCCCAGGAAAGCCGGGGGGACGCGGCGGCGGTGGCGAGGTTCTGCGGGGAACTGGGCGTGCCCTGCCGCGTCGTTACCGTGCCCCCCGGCAGAATCGCCGGCATGGCGAAAAAACGGGGGACGGGCCTTGAAGCGGCCGCCCGTTTCTACCGCCGCCGCATACTCGCAAGGGAGGCCCGCCGCACGGGCGCGGCGGCCATACTTACCGCCCATACGCGGAACGATCTCCTTGAAACGGTCCTGATGCGCTTTCTTAGGGGCTCGGGGCCGCGGGGGCTTGCCGCCATGCCTGTAAAAACGGCGGACGCCGTTCCCTTTGTACGGCCTCTTCTTTCCCTTACGCGCTCCGATGTTGAAGCCTACCTTGCCCTGCGGAACATCCCCTTCAGAACGGACGCCACCAACAGTGACGGCAGGTTTCTCCGCAACAGGATACGAAACAGCCTTGTTCCCCTTTTGGACGGCCTGTTTCCCCATTGGGAAAAGGGAGCGCTGGCCCTGGGAATGACGCAGTCCCTTGCCGCGTCCTTTATTGAAGGGGAAGCGGAAAGGCGCATAATCTGGGAAAGATCGGGCGGAACCCTTAGAACGGCGGAGCTTCCCTTTTTCGCGGAGCATCCCATAATAAGGGAAGAAGCCCTGTTTCAGGGCGCGGATACGCTTGCCGGGCGTAAAAACGCCTTTTCGGCGCGGCGTCTTTGCGTAAGGCGTTTTTGCGCGGGCGGGACGGCGGCGGATCTGGGGAAGAATGTCCGGGTCAGAAGGGAACGGGGGTTTGTCGTTCTTTCCCCTGCCGGTACGGGGGAGAGGGGATTTTCACTGTTGATTAAAGAGCCGGGGTTATATACTCTAAAGAAGGCGTTTGGGACGGCTTTCCCTGTCCTTGAGGCGGGCCTTCCGGAAGGGGAAACGGGGGAAGAAGGGGCGGTGTTTTTTGCCCGCCTTCCCTTTGCGCTCCGTAATGCGTGGCCCGGCGATTTCCCCGCGCGCGGGGGAAAGTCCCGCGGTCTTGCGGGCGCGGAAAACGCGCGCGTTGTGTGCGCCGCCGACATTCTTGGAACCGCGGCCGTTATAGGCCGTGAAGGCCTTCTCTTTGCAAGGGACGCGGAGCCGGGCGACATTCGTGTGCTGGTACGGACGGGTGTCATAAACGGATCATCCTGAAAGGGGTATACATGCTTTCTGATCAGAATAAACCGCAGCGTCCCGCTCCCCGGCCCGGCGCGCCGGGGCGGCCAAACAGGTTCGCCCTGGTTTTTTTCCTCGCCATGGCGGGCCTCTTCGCGTTCTATTTTTTCCGGGGAAACGCCCCGTCTGTCCGTGAAATACGGTATTCGGATTTTACCGGCTATCTGGAACAGGGGCTTGTTGAGTCCGTTACAATACACGAAAACAGCGTGGTGGACATTTTTTTAAGGAACGCCGCCGGTCAGGACCCCGCCCCGCGCAGGACCCTTATCCCCTATCAGGACCCGGGCCTTCTTGCTCTTCTAAAGGAAAAAGGCGTTCATGTTTCCGGGGCCCCCGCGGACGTAAACCCCTGGCGCATCCTTGTCGAACTGCTTCCCTGGATACTGATCATCGGTTTTATCTGGTTCATGTTCAGGAACATGCAGGGCTCGGGGAACAAGGCGTTCCAGTTCGGCAAGAGCCGGGCAAAGCGGTACCAGGACGAAGGGAAGAAGGTCATTTTTTCCGACGTGGCCGGCCAGAAGGACGCCAAATATGAACTGGAAGAGGTTGTCGCCTTCCTTAAAAATCCCCAGAAATTCACAAAGATGGGGGCGCGTATACCCAAAGGGGTGCTGCTTGTAGGCATGCCCGGCACGGGAAAGACCCTTATGGCGCGGGCCGTGGCCGGGGAAGCCGGGGTGGCGTATTTCCACCTGTCCGGCTCTGATTTTGTCGAGATGTTTGTCGGGGTCGGCGCGAGCAGGGTCCGTGATCTTTTTGAACAGGGAAGGCGCAGCGCCCCCTGCATCATTTTTATTGACGAACTTGACGCGGTGGGCCGGACCCGGGGCGCGGGTTACGGCGGCGGCCATGACGAACGGGAACAGACCCTGAACCAGCTTCTTGTGGAAATGGACGGCTTTGATTCCAAAGACGGGGTGATAATTCTCGCCGCCACCAACAGGCCCGACGTGCTTGATCCCGCCCTGCTCCGCCCCGGCCGTTTTGACCGCCAGGTGATGGTGGCGATGCCGGACATAAAGGAACGCGAGGACATTCTTAAAATACACGCCGCGAAAATTCCTTTGGGCAGGGACATCGATCTTTCCCGCATAGCCAGGGCGACGCCGGGAATGAGCGGGGCGGACATTGCCAACCTTGTGAACGAGGCCGCCCTTTTCGCCGCCCGCAGGGACAAGGCCGAGGTGCAGATGCCCGACTTTGAGGAAGCCAGGGACAAGATACTCATGGGGGTGGCAAGGACGACGCTGGTGATCTCCGAAAGGGAACGGCGCATGACTGCCGTGCACGAGGCCGGGCACGCCCTGCTTCACTACTTCCTTGAAAACGCCGATCCCCTTCACAAGGTAACCATTGTTCCCCACGGCCGCGCCCTGGGCATGGCCATGTCCCTTCCCGAAGAAGACAGCTACAGCCGTACCCGCGGCTGGATTGAAGACCGCATTGTGATCTGTTACGGCGGCTGGGCGGCGGAAAAACTCTTCTACAACGAAACGACCACCGGTACCAAACAGGATATACAGCAGGCGACCGAAATGGCCCGCCATATGGTCTGCGAGTGGGGCATGGACGGGGACGTGGGTCCCATTGCCTACGGACAGGAGGATGAGCCCATCTTTCTGGGCAAGGAAATTGCCAGGCACAAGGATTATTCCGAGAATACCGCCCAGCGTATAGACAAGGCGGTGCAGGCCATCCTTGAAAAAGGCATGGGGATTGCCGAGGGCCTCCTCAATACGCACAGGGACAAACTGGAAAAACTTGCCGACGCGCTTCTTGCCAGGGAGACCATGGCGGACGACGAGGTCCGGGAACTTCTGGGAATGCCCCCGCAGCAGAACAACGCTTCCCTTTCGGGGCGGTAGGACATGGCTGTTTTTGCCCGCGCGGGTCTGGCGTCCCTCTTCCTCTGCGCCGCGCTCGCGGCGGCTCCCGCCCGCGCCGCGGATGTTCCCGGGGAAGCGGAGCCTGATGGTGACGCCGCCGCCGCGGGACGTTACGCCGACTGGGCCGAAGACGCGATAGGCCGGGGCGAATGGCGGGCCGCCCTTACGGCCCTGGAAAGGGCCGCCGATTACGGCGATGTCTCTTCGGATCTTTCGCTCCTTCTTGCGCGGGCCCGCGATCACGAGGGAGAGCCCTGCGGGGCGGTTCTTGACGCCCTGCGGCGGGCCCTTGCGGCAGACCGCTGGAAGAAAGGCAGCGCGGCGGAGGCGCGCCTTCTTGAGGCGGAGACCCTTGTAAGGCTCAGAAACTACGACGGGGCCCTCCGCGTTCTGGCCCGGAACCCCGGCGGGGAACGCGAGACGGAACTTGCCCTTTTGGCGCTGAAGGGGCTTCCCGGCAGCGGGGCTTTCCGGGAGGCGGTCGGGGAAGCGCTTGACCGCTATCCCCGGAATGTCCGCGTTGTCCGCGTTTTTTTTGAATACGCCGCCCGGGGAATGCCGGCCCCCGGCGACGAGGCGCTTATGGCGGCCGTTCTGCGCCGCCTTCCCCTTCTTCTTGAGGAAGATCCCGAACTGGCCTTTCTTGCCGCCCCCTTTGTACGGGACGCCGCCGACGCGGGTCGCCTCACGGCGTCCTACCGGGCGCTTTTTACGCCGCCTTCCCTGCCGTCCCCCGCCTCAATTCCCGCGGCCCTTAACGCCGGGCTCATCGGCGATTTTGCCGCAACGGACGAACTTTTCGCCGCCGAAGGGGATCTTGACAAGGATCTCCTCCTTTCGGTTTTCGGCCTTTTGCGGAGCGAAGAGGGCAGGGATTACTTTAACCGAAACCTTCGTGCCTTTTCGGGTGTTATTGTAGAGGACAGCGACAGTGACGGTTTTTACGAAAGCCGGACCCGTTATCTGGAGGGCGAAATTCAGAATTACCGCCATGACGCCGATCAGGACAGGCTCCCTGAATTTACCGCCGTTTTTTCCGGAGGAGACCCCGTCCGGGCGGAACAGGTGGTTCTGCCTGAACCGGACAAGCTGGTTCAGGCCGGGAGAGGCGCGTTGCCCTTACGGGACGGGGAAAGGATCAAGGCGCGGATCGAATGGGAAAAATACCCGGCGGTGCTTTCCGCCGAACTTGAAGGCTGCGCCTACATACCCCGTCCCCTTGATTTTTTTTTCAGCCCCTTCCGCCTTGTTGAACTGTGCGGAAGCGGGAAGGGGGGAGCTCTCCTCTACCCTGAGTATGAAGAGGAATACCCGCGCCTTTCCCGGCGTTCCCTTGTTTCCTTTTCGATTCAGATAAGAAGGCCGAGCGCCGAATTCAGGGGGGCCGACGAGCGCGTTGATCTGGACCGCGGCGTACCCCGCCGGGCGGTTGAAACGCTTGACGGCCGCGTCGTGTCCGTCACGGAATTTGAGCGGGGGAGGCCCCTCCTCCAGCGCGCCGATCTGGATCTTGACGGGCGCATGGAGACGGTGCGGCGTTTCAGGCGTCCGGCTCCCCGTGTTCCGGGGGAGGCCGAAGATCTTCTGGAGTGGAAAAAGGAACTTGTATTTGCCGAAAGCGACTGGAACGGGGACGGGCGGTATGAAACCGCCGAGGAATACCTTCCCGGCGGGGAAAGGCGGTATTATGGGGATATGGACGGGGATGGAATAAGGGATTATTCTGGAACAATAACGGAAGAATAAAAAATGAAAGGGACTTGTTTGAAAATATCCGGGGAAAAAACCTTCCGGGGCCGGGCCGTGCACAGGCGCGCGGCGCTTTTTGCCGCCTCTTTGTGCGCGTGCGTTCTTTTTTTGTTTTTTTCCTGTCTTTCCGTCAAGACGCAGGAAGAACGGCTTTCGCCCCAGAGAAAACCGACGAACGAAGTCAGGCTGGAGGATATCAGGCGCTATGTGTCGGAGGACCCCGCGCGGGCCATTCATCTTGGCGGCATTTACCGTGTCGTTTACGGGGAAGACGACGGGGAACTGGACGCGCTTAAGGCGCTTGAAGCCGAGGCTGTTGCCGGCCTTAAAGAAAAGCAGGCCGGGGCGATACGCGCCGAACAGTGGGATGACGCCGCGTCCCTGGCGCGGTCCCTTGCGAGCCTTGGGGAGACGGTAGAAAGTACCGGGATGGAAGCCGGTTTCATGCTTGCCGAGGCGAAGAAGTCCCTTGCCTCAGGCAGCGATCTTGCGGCTTTCCTTTTGGCGGTGCGTTCCCATGAGCTGCAGCCGCTTGAATTTGAGGACGCCCTTGTGTTCCTTGAACACGCCGTGGAAGTAAAACAGCGCCGTACCGCGGCCTTCTTCCGCGCCGCCGCCGAAGCCTCAGGACGCGCCGTTCCCGCCCCGCTTGGGGAATATGCCTCCGGGTACGACGGGCCGGAGGAGATGATCAAGGGCGTCGCGACGATACTGGTTGACCGCGGCATACGCATAGAGCGGGGGAGGGGAATTCCCGACCGCGTTCTGGGCTCCGCCTTTTTTGTGGACTCATCGGGCCTTCTTATCACCAATTACCATGTCATAGCCAGCGAGGTCGATCCCTCGTATGAAGGCTATTCCCGCATGTACCTCCGCATGGGGGACCCCTCAAGCCCAAGGGTTTCCGCCAGAGTCATAGGCTGGGACAAGGCCATGGATTTGGCCCTTATCAAAACCGAGATAAGGCCCGAGTATGTTTTTTCGGTGGCCGACCGGGTT
Organism: Treponema sp.; assembly: GCA_031264395.1. Taxonomy (GTDB): domain Bacteria; phylum Spirochaetota; class Spirochaetia; order Treponematales; family Breznakiellaceae; genus JAIROE01. Next base: position 13,307 of record JAISEB010000078.1, read on the forward strand.
ATCCCCAAAGTAGGGGATACGGTTCTGGCGATAGGATCGCCGGGCGGTCTTGAGAAAACCGTTACATCAGGCATTGTTTCCACGCTGGGCCGGCGTTTCCTGCAAATAGGGGACGTGATTCAGATAGACGCCTCGGTGAATCCCGGCAATTCGGGGGGGCCGGTGATCGATACGTCCGGCCGTCTTGTGGGAATAGTATTCGCGGGCATTGAGCAGTACCAAGGGCTTAATTTCGCCGTTCCCGCCGAACGGCTCGCCGCCGCCTTGCCGGCGATGCTCAAGGGAGGCAAGGCCGAGCGGCCCTGGCTGGGCATTGCCCTAAGCGAGACTTCGCGCGGGGCGGAGATCATCTACACCGCGCCCTTTACCCCCGCCTGGGAACATCAGGTAAGCGAAGGGACCCTTATCAGATCAATTAACGGGGAGAAGGTAAACGCCCCCCAGGGCGGGCTCATCCCCGCGCTGCAGGACAGGCTTTTTTCATCGAGGCCCGGCGAGCTTGTGGCTCTTGAAACCTCGGACGGCAGCCGCCGCGTCATGATGACCGTTCCCCGTCCCGACGTTCCCCTTGCCGAGGCGGCGAAGAAGGACAGCCGTGAGCGTATTGCCGCGCCCCTTTTCGGCCTTATCCTTGCCCCCGCCTCCGTCAGATCCTTTTCATCTTCGTACCTTGTAAAAAAAGTCGTGCGGGGTTCCATTGCCGACGAGGCGGGACTTTCCGAACAGGACCCTGTTTCCATACGGGGCTTTCGCATGCTGGAAAAAGACGGTTACGCCCTTATAGAGATCAATGTAAAAAAAAGAAGCATGGGGTATATGGAAACAACCATGCAGCTTCCCGCGGCGCTTGATTCGCCCGACACCCTGTAGTGGAAAGGAAATACGATCCCCTCCTGCGTGAGGCGATACGCGCGGGAGAGCGGACGGTGCGGGAGCGGGGCATTGATATTCTTGAAAAACCCGTTCCCGATGATCCGAGGCCCGGCGCGCTTGACGGGCGCTTTCTTGCGGGGATTCCCCTCTCTGTGCGGAAATTCGGTTTTGTCTTCAGCCCCCTTGTCCGCCGTGTTCTTTCCGGCGGAAGTCCCCAACAAGCCGCCGCCCGGATGCGCCGTTACTTTAACGGCGTAAGGAGCCTTCCGCTGGCTTCCGGGGTGCGGGTAAGCCGCATAACGGTGGACGCCGGGAACGCGCCGGTTGAAATACGGGTTTACCGCAGGGAACACCCGCGCGGCGCGGATGTTCCGCCTGTTTCAGGTTCTTTTCCCGTCCCGGAGAAGCCGAGGCCGGTGTTTTACTACATGCACGGCGGGGGTTTTGCCGCCGGCTCCCCCGATGTGGTTGAGGAGATCTGCAAACAGGTTACGGAGAAGACGGGCTGTGTCGTTGTCCAGGCCGCTTACTGGCTGGCCCCCGAACACCCGTATCCGGCGGCCCTCGAAGACTGTTACGGCGTGCTCCGCTGGCTTGCCGGAAACGCCGGAAGCCTCGGCGGCGACGGCGGCATGATCTGCGTGGCCGGCGATTCGGCGGGGGGCAACCTGGCCGCCGCCTGCGCCATGCGGGACCGTGACGAAGGGCCGGGCGCGGTAAAGGCGCAGGTTCTGCTTTACCCCGTGCTTAACCC
>JAISEB010000112.1 GCA_031264395.1 Treponema sp.
CCGATAATCTGGGACAGCGTTACCAAGGCGATGAGGCCGAATCCGGCGAGATCGGAGTAGAATCCCGGATCAATCAGCAAGAGGCCCCCCGCCACGCCGGCAAGGCGCAGGGGGAGGGAGATTTTTTTCAGCATATAACCTTCAAGGCCCGCGGCAAGGCCGAACATTCCTATGCAGGAAGTCAGCACGATACGGATCACTTCAAGAGGGGTGGTATCGATAAGAAGCATGGCAGGGCTGAACACGAAGATATAGGGAATAATAAAGGCGGTAATGGCGAGCCGGGTCGCGATGAGGCCTGTCTTTATGGGGTTTGAACCGGCTATGGCCGCTCCCGCGTAGGCGGCAAGGGCAACGGGCGGCGTTATGTCGGCCACTATGCCGAAGTAAAACACAAACATGTGGGCCGCCATAACGGGAACGCCCATGCGTACCACGATGGGCGCGGTTATGGTTGCCATGATCACGTAATTTGCCGTGGTGGGAATTCCCATGCCAAGAACAAGGCAAGCTATCATCGTAAGAAAAAGGGCAAGGAGAAGGTTGTTTTCCGCCACGACAAGCAGCGCGGCGATAAGCACCTGTCCCAAGCCGGATAGTGAAACAATACCGACGACAATACCGGCCATGGCGCAGGCCATGGCGACGCCGATGGTGTTCCGCGAACCGCCGGCAAGGGCGCCGACAAAGGACGCGGGGGTAAAGCGCGTGTCCTTTCTGAAAAAGCTGACGATAACGGCCGCCGCTACCGCGATGCAGGCGGCGTAGGCCGGCGTAAAGCCCGCGCCCATAAACACAATCAGCACTACAACGGGAAGAAAGAGGTAACCCCGGCTTACAAGGAGTTTTCCGAACCGGGGAATGGATTCGCGGGGCAGCCCCTTAAGGCCGAGTTTCTTCGCCTCGAAATGGATCATGAGGAAGATCCCCGTAAAATAAAGCGCCGCGGGAAGTATCGCCGACACCGCTATCAGAGGATAGGGAATGCCGGTCAGCTCCGCCATGAGAAAGGCGGCGGCCCCCATGATGGGGGGCATGATCTGCCCGCCTGTCGAGGCGGACGCTTCCACCGCCGCGGCGAACTCCGGCCTGTAGCCCGTCTTCTTCATGACCGGAATGGTCACGCTGCCTGAACCGACCGTATTGGCGACGGAACTTCCGGAGTACATGCCTTCAAGCGCGCTCGCGATAACCGCTACCTTCGCGGGCCCCCCCGACGCGAAACCGGCTATCGAATTGGCAAGATCAATAAAAAAAGCGGCAATGCCGGACTTTTCAAGAAAAGAGGCAAGAAAAATAAAAAGAACTATAAAGGTTGAACAGACGCCCGTCGGTGTCCCGATGATGCCATCGGTAGTATAGAAGAGCTGATGCACGACGCGGCGCAGGGAAAAGCCCGACACCGCCGAATAAACAATAAAAGCGCCGGCGACAACCAGTATGGGAAGCCCCACAACCCGCCGGCACAGTTCCGCGAGCACTACTATTCCCACAATTCCCGCGGCAATATCAAGCGGCAGCAAAAGAACGGCGCGGGAAACTATCGCGTTAAAATTAAACGCGTAATAGAAAAACGCGGCGCTCCCTGTAATGCCAAGCGCAATATCGTACCAGGGGATATAGTTGATCTTTCTTTCTTTTGAACGGCGCACGGGGTACAGAAGGTAGCCGTTAAAAACAAGAAAACCCAAAAAGACGCTGCGCCTTATCTGTTCGGGAAGGGAGGCGAAAAGGGTTATCCAGAATATGTACGCGGTAAAGAGCAGCAAAAAGAAATTGACAATATACGAAGGAATCCCGGAAAACCTGCGCACATTCGATTCCCGGTCTATGCCGGCAATGAGATCTTCGGTTTCGCTTTCGCTCAAGGCGTGAAAATCATCCCGGCCCGTCACTTTCCGCCTCCTGTCCGTATTCTAAAAACAACCTGGGCGTTTCTTCCGCAGAGATCCCGCAGTCCGACACATTCATCCCCGATAAAAAGAACATGATCCGAAACGGTTCCCACTATATAACGCAATTCCTCCCAAGTCCGCCCGGTTCCCGTTATGATCATGCCCTCGCCGTCGCGGAAGAAGCGCTCCCCCTCTTCCAGCGTACTTTGCATGCCCGCGCCAAAAGAAAAAAAACGGACGGCCTCACCGTGTATCACGCCGCCTTCCACCCTGAACATTTCCCGTACCGGGCTGTTGTTCACCGAATGGATAAATTCGACGGCAAATTCCTTTCCTTCGGGAGCTTCCCATTCGCCGTATGTCTTTCCCGTCTTTTCATCGGAAAGAACAAGAAAAACAGGAACGGCCACAGCGGCTTCCGCGCGGTTTTTCGCGGCCGCCCCTCCCGCCGCGGCAAGAGAGGCAAGGAACAGATCAACGATAAGGACGAAGCGCCTGTTCAACTACTGCATCACGCCTATTTCCCGGAAGTACCGCCTGGCTCCGGGGTGGAACGGCACGGAAATTCCGCTGATCGCGTACGAGGAAGAAAGCTCGGCGCCCTTGGAGTGGGCCGCCGCGATTTCGGCGCTGCTTTCCATCAGCGTTTTCGTAAGCCGGTACACCGTATCGTCCGAAAGTTTATTGCTCACAATAAAGGTCGCCTTGACCGCCACAGTCTTGACCGCGCCGGAAACGCCCCGGTAGCTTCCCGAGGCTATGGGGTACTGGGTGTAAAACGGATATTTTTCAATAAGGGCGACGGCATGGGCGTCGTCTACTTCAAGCACGGTAATGTCTTTTCCCATCGCAAGATCAACGATGGCCATGGTCGGCGCGCCGGCGACGCAGAAAAAGGCGTCTATCTTGTTGTCCCGCAGCGCGTCCGCCGACGCGCCGAAGCTCAGGTTCTGCTTGTTGATGTCGTTAAAGGTAACTCCGTAGGCTTCAAGAATCTGGCGGGCGTTGAACTCGGTGCCGCTTCCCGCGTCGCCGACAGAAACATTCTTGCCTTTAAGATCCGCGATGGTTTTTATTCCCGACGCGGGATTCGCCACCACCTGGCATACCTCGGCGTAGAGGGCCGCCATGGTGGAAAACGCCTGGGTCTGCTCGCCGGTAAAGAGATCCGTTCCCCGGTAGGCGTAATCCATGACGTCGTTCTGAACAATCGCCAGTTCCACTTCCCCAGCGGCCACGAGCTGTATGTTGGCCTTCGACGCCCCGGTGGACTGTATGACAACGGGTATATTGGTTTTCGAAGTAAAGATCTGGCCCACGGCCGAACCGAACGCGTAATAGGTCCCCGTATTTCCCCCGGTCGCCATGCGTATGCGTTCCCCGCCCGCTTTGGCCCAGAGGACTGCGGCAAGCACCGTCATCGTCAATAAAAATACGTATTTTTTCACTTTCATTCTCCTTGTGCAGACATGCAAGCTAACCGAAGGTTAGCCAGTAACCAGCCGGGTTGCTAAACATATCCAGTATAGAATCATTCAACGGCCAAAACAAGTGCCGAAAGCGAAACTTCGTTTCGCTTTCGGCGGGGGCCTACTTTACCGTTACGACCGCGCGCGCCGGCTCGGCCGCCCCCTTCTCAAGGGCGGCGGGAACGGGAGCGGCGCCGGCGGCCGTTACCGTGCAGGAGCCGGGAACAAGGACGCTCTCCCCGGCGGCGTTCACCGATTCAAAGGCCGAAGCGGGAAGTTCAAATTCGGCGCTCGCCGTTTTTCCCGCCGGGCAAAAGACACGGCGGAACGCCCGCAGCGAAAAGAGGGGATCAGAGGGGCCGCGCTCGTCTTTGGAAATGTAGATCTGTATCACCTCTTCGCCGTCACGTTTTCCCGTATTGCTGATCTTCACCGTTGCCTTTACAAGGCCGCCTTTCGATACGGAAGGGGAGGAAAGTTCAAGGGAATCGAAACGGAACGACGTATAGGAAAGGCCGAACCCGAAGGGGTACAGGGGCTTTTCCGTCATGTAACGGTAGGTTCTTCCCTTGAGGGAATAGTCCTCGTAGGGGGGAAGCTGGCTTGTGGAAGCGGGAAAGGTAATGGGCAGCCGGCCTGAGGGAACGACATCGCCAAAGATGATGTCCGCGAGGGCTTCCCCGCCCTTTTCGCCCGGGTACCACGTGAAGATAACGGCGTCGGCAATGTCTTCGGGAATGGCGATGGGGCTTCCCCCGGTAAGAACAAGAATCACGGGCTTTCCTGTTTCCTTGAGCGAACGGAGGAATTTGAGCTGCCAGGGGGGAAGCTCTATGGAATCCCGGTCGCCGTTTGAGTCTGAGGCGATGGCGTCCCCCTCTTCCCCTTCCATGGAACCGTCAAGGCCCATAACCGCGATGAAAAGGTCCGTATCCGCGCCGGTGAAGAAGCCCGCCTGGGAACCGAAGCGGGCGGGATGGCTCTCTTCGTACTGGAGGCAGCCCGGCCGGTATTCAAGGCTGACGGCGTACTTGTCCCGCACCTTCATCCCCAGCCCTTCAAGGAAGGTGACAAAGCGGGGGCTGATTCCGTAGTAGTTGCCGAAAAGCGTCAGGGGATTGGCGGCGCTTGGGCCAAGTATGGTTATGCGTTTTGCGCTGTCGTCAAGGGGAAGAATTCCCCTGTCGTTTTTAAGAAGCACGATGGATTTTTCCGCCGCCTCGCGCGCCAGCTTCTGGTGTTTTTCGCAGTTGATCACGTCCCCCTTAAGCCCGGAATAGGGATCGTCTTCGGGAGGATCGAACATTCCAAGTTTGAAACGGGTCCGCAAAAGCCGCGCAAGGGCGGTGTTAATGGCTTCCTCGGTAACAAGGCCCTTTTTGAAAGAAACGGTAAGCTGCGGAAAGGTACAGCCGCAGTTAAGATCGCAGCCGGCGTTAAGGGCCATGGCCGCCGATTCCTCGGGGGTTTTGGTGACCTTGTGATGTTCGTGGAAATCCCGTATGGCCCAGCAGTCGGACGTTACATGGCCCTTGAAGCCCCATGCACCCCGGAGTATCTCTTTCAACAAATAGGTACTGCCGCCGCAGGGTTCGCCCAAGGTCCTGTTATAAGCGCCCATTACCGCCTCAACCCCTTCGCCCACCAGTGCCTTGAAGGCGGGAAGGTAGGTTTCAAAGAGATCTTTTTTCGACACCACCGCGTCAAAGGTATGGCGCAGCCGTTCGGGCCCCGAATGGACCGCGTAGTGTTTGGCGCAGGCGGCGGCCTTGAGGTGTTCGGGATCGGGGCCCTGCAGCCCGCGGACAAAGGCGGCGCCTATGCGGCTTGTAAGGAACGGATCTTCCCCGTAGGTTTCCTGCCCCCTTCCCCAGCGGGGATCGCGGAAGATGTTGATATTCGGCGTCCAGAAGGTAAGCCCCCAGTACTGGCCCCTGTTGCCCCGTTTTATGGCCTCGTTGTACTTTGCCCGGCCTTCGTCCGAAATGGCTTCCGCCACTTTCTGCACAAATGCGTCGTCGAACGTAGCCGCCAGCGCTATGGCCTGGGGAAAAACCGTGGCAACGCCCGCCCGCGCCACCCCGTGCAGGCATTCGTTCCACCAGTTGTATTCCGGTATTCCAAGGCGCGGTATTGCCTTGCTTGTATAGCTTAACTGGGATACTTTTTCTTCGAGGGTCATTTTGGAAATCAAATCCTTGATGCGTTCTTCCCTGTTCACGCTGCCTCCTTGCCGTATTTTCAACACATACGGATCTGTGCTATAGTAATACAGAAAGGCACGGGTGCGCCAGAGGAGTCAGAATGAAAATTGACAAATTAATCGCCATAGCGGAAAAGCAGGAAGAACTGCTTCGTTTTCCCCGTTTCAGCCGGGAAGACGCCTGGAAGCTGGGGAACGGGGCGGCCGGCATTATCCTGAAAAACGGTTATCCCCTTTCGGTAAGCATACGGCTCATAAGCGGGCTGGTTGTTTTTCAGTACATGGCCGAGGGAACCACTGCGGATAACGAAGGCTGGATGACCAAAAAATTCAACACGGTAAGGGATCTTGAGGAAAGCACCCTGCTCTGTACCCTGCGCCTTGTAAAGCGGAAGGAAACGCTCGAGTCGCGGGGGCTTGATCCCCGCAGCTATGTATGGGGCGGCGGCGGTTTTCCCATCCGCATAAAAGATTCGGGCCTCATCGCGGTTTTTACGGTTTCCGGCCTCCCCCATCTTGAGGATCACGCCGTTCTTGTTGACGCCTGCGCGGCTTTTCTGGGGGAAACAAACGCGCCCCGTTTTCCTTCCGGCGTAAAACTGTAAGCGGACCATGCCCATAACAATCCCGGCGGATCTGCCCGCCTGCGGTATTCTCAGGCGGGAAAATGTCTTTGTCATGACGGAGTCCAGGGCCGAACACCAGGACATACGGCCCCTCAAGGTGGGCATAGTCAACCTCATGCCCACGACGGTGGATACGGAAATACAGCTGCTGCGGCTTCTGGGGAACAGCCCCCTTCAGGTGGATCTGAGCTTCCTCCGCATGGGAAGCCACGAATCGAAAAACGCGCCGCCGGGGCACCTTGAGAAATTCTACCATGATTCCCAGGAGATTATCAGGAACAACGCGCGCTTCGACGGCCTTATCATCACGGGCGCGCCCGTGGAAACGCTTCCCTTTGAAGAAGTGGACTACTGGGATGAACTTGCCGGCATGATAGACTATTCGGGCCGGAACGTATGGTCGGTAATGCACATCTGCTGGGGCGCGCAGGCGGGACTGTACCGGCGCTACGGCATTCAAAAAAAAACGCTTGAACGAAAGCTCTTCGGCATCTTTCCCCACAGAATAAACGAGCGGCACACAACCCTTTTCCGGGGTTTTGACGATGAATTCCTCGCCCCCCAGTCGCGCCACACCACAGTCGACAGGGACGCGGCCGCCGCCGACGCGAGGCTTACCATACAGTCCGAAACGGAGGAGACGGGTATCTTTATCGCCACCGCCCGTGAAGGCCGCGAGATCTATGTCACGGGCCACCTTGAATACGATCCCCTTACCCTTGACAGGGAATACCGCCGCGATCTTTCGCGGGGGCTTCCCATAGACATTCCCCGAAACTACTACCCCAACGGTGATCCCTCAAAGGCCCCCGTAGTCCGCTGGAGGGCCCACGCGCACCTCTTCTTTTCCAACTGGCTCAACTATGTGTATCAGGAAACGCCTTACGATCTGGGGAAACTTGGCTAGCGGTTTGTCGCGGTTCGCGGCAGCCGCCGGGGCAGCAGCCGCACCCGCAAGCGGTTTTGCCCCTGCGGAAGTTGATAACAAGCCGCGCCACAATAAGGGCCAGCACGGCGAAAACGATGAAACCTGTTACGATGGTTCCGGCGTTGGCTTTCAAAAATTCCACGGTTCTTCCTCCCGCGTCCTGTCAGGCCGCACTGCGAAACTTGGGCAGGGGCTTTCGTTTTTCCGCGGGCTTGCGCGCCAGAAGGTAAACGAGGAAAGCCAGCGCCGCCAATCCCGCCGCGGTTCCGGCGCCGAAACCGCCGCCCGAAAAGAAGGTTCCCAGTTGGTATACGATCAGGGCGGCGGTATATCCTGTCGCCAGCTGGTACGCCACGGCAAAGGCCGTCCATTTGGCGTTGTTCATTTCCCGTCTGATGGCGCCTATGGCGGCAAAACAGGGAGGGCAGTACAGGTTGAAAACCAGGAACGCGTAAGCGCCTGAGGCCGTAAAGTTTGACGCGAAGGCGCCCCAGATTTCTTCCCCTTTTTCGCTTACCTCCGCAAGGCCGTAGAGTACCCCCATGGTTCCGACTATGTTTTCCTTTGCCACAAGGCCGGTAATGGTTGCCACCGCCGCCTCCCAGGTCCCGAAACCCAGGGGCGCAAAGATAAAGGCGATGGCCGAACCGATGCCCGCAAGGAGGCCGCCGCTCAGATCCTCAACCATGCCGAATCCGTTTTCGGTAAAGCCGAAACCGGAAAGGAACCAGACCGCCACCGCGGAAACCAGAATAACGGACCCCGCCTTCCTGATAAAGGACCAGCCCCGTTCCCACATGCTGCGGAGGACGTTCATTACGCCGGGGGCGTGATAGGCCGGAAGTTCCATTACAAAGGGAGAAACGTCCCCCATAAAGGGCCTGGTCTTTTTCAGGATAATGCCGGACATGATCACCAGAGCGATGCCGAGAAAGTAGGCGCTGGGCGCGACCCACCATGCGCCGCCGAATACCGCGCCTGAAATGAGGGCGATAACCGGGAGTTTTGCCCCGCAGGGCATAAAGGTGGTAACCATTACCGTAAGACGGCGGTCGTTTTCGTTTTCGATGGTCCGGGAAGCCATGACTCCGGGAATGCCGCAGCCTGTTCCTATAAGCATGGGGATAAAGCTCTTCCCCGAAAGGCCGAAACGCCGGAAGATCCTGTCCAGTATAAAGGCGATCCGGGCCATATAGCCGCAGGCTTCCAGAACCGCGAGAAACAGGAACAGCACGAACATCTGGGGAACAAAGCCAAGCACCGCGCCGACCCCGGCCACAATGCCGTCGAGGATCAAGCCCCTGAGCCAGCCCGCCGTGCCCGCCGCCTCAAGAAGGCCGCCGAGGATCACCGGAACGCCCGGCACATCGAGGCCGAAAAAATTCCAGCTTTCGCCAAAAAGGCCGTCGTTCGTCCAATCGGTAACCCAGGCGCCAACGGTGGTTACCGAAACAAAATAGACAAGAAAGATAACCGCCGCGAAAACAGGCAGGGCAAGGAGGCGGTTGGTAACCACGCCGTCAATCCTGTCCGATACGCTTACCCTGTTTTTGTTCCGCTTTTTGTAACATTCCGATACTAGGGCGGTAAGGAATTCGTACCGTTCTTCGGAAATTTTGCTTTCGATATCGCCGCCGCTTTGTTCCTCCGCGGCCCTGACAACAGCCTCCGCGCCGTCAAGTGTGTATTTTTCGGCAAATTTGGCGTCCCGTTCAAGTATCTTGAGCGCGTAAAAACGCCGCCGGGATTCTTCCACGCCAGACATTGCCGCCGAGAGTTCCGAAACGGCCGTCTCCAGGGGCGCTGAAAACGCAAGCGCCCGGCGGGCTTCGGCCTTTTTCTCCACGGCGGCAAGGACCTTGTCAAGGGCCGCCTTGATTCCCGTGCCTTTAAGGGCGGAAATCGCCGCCACAGGACAGCCCAGGCGTTTTTCCAGTTTTTCAAGGTCTATTTCTTCCCCGGACTTTTCCACCGCGTCTATCATGTTGATCGCGGCAACCACCGGGATGCCGAGTTCCAGAAGCTGGGTGGTAAGGAAGAGGTTCCGCTCCAGGTTGGTCCCGTCAATAATATCAAGTATCGCGCTGGGCTTTTCGCCGAGCAGGTAATTCCGGGCTATAACTTCCTCAAGGGAATAGGGTGAAAGGGAATAGATTCCCGGCAGGTCCGTAATCTGTACGTCTTTGCGTCCCTTGAGGCGGCCTTCTTTCTTTTCGACCGTAACCCCGGGCCAGTTGCCGACAAATTGATTCGCCCCGGTAAGGGCGTTAAAAAGGGTCGTCTTTCCGCTGTTGGGGTTTCCCGCAAGGGCTATCCTGATATCCACGGCTCCTCCCGCAAAAGCCCCGGCGCTGCCGGCGGCAAACAGAAAGTTCGCGTTTTACAGGGGCTCCCGCTCATACAACCTCAATAATGTCTATGTCCGCCTTTCTGAGGGTAAGTTCATAACCCCGGACACTGACCTGGACAGGATCGCCCAGGGGAGCGGCCTTGCGCACCAGAATTTCCGTATTTCCGGTGATTCCCATGTCCATGATCCGCCGCTTAACCGGCCCCTCCCCGTGGAGTTTGACAACCCTGACGATCTGGCCGGGTTTTACATCTTTTAACGTACGCACGCCTATCCCCTAAACGAATATTCTGTTTGCCAGTTCCCTGCCAAGGGCGATACGGCTGTCCTTTACTTTGACAATAAGGTCCCCCGCCAATTCCGACATCACCGTTACCTCGCCGCCCACGGTAAATCCCAGAGTCTCAAGCCGCTTTTTTACATCCTCCGGGCCGCCTATACGCCTGATTACGTTTCGTTTTCCCCGGACGGATAACAGCAAGGGCATCAGATCTACCTCCATTTCAAATATACTGAAATATATTAGTTTTTGCTAACATCTATGTAAAATTTTACGCTCTTGATACGGAGGCCCAAGTAACCAGCCGGGTTACTAAACGAGTCCACTATACCATTTGATCGGTTGTTTCACAAGATCCCGCGCGGAATCCCCAGGGCACCGGCGTTTATTTTCATATACCGGGAAACTACCAGGTTTTGGAAGAAATTTTTACCGCAAGGTCGAAGAAGTCGAAGAAGTTGAAGAAAAAGAAAAACCACGGACCTC
>JAISEB010000127.1 GCA_031264395.1 Treponema sp.
GACGCGAAGAAGGCGGGCAAGGAAGCGGGGTCCATTCTCCGGGTGGAATCCAAGCGCGTCGACGATCTGCTTAACCTCGTTTCCGAAACGGTGATCACCAAGGCAACCTTCAACCAGATAAGCAATCAGTTCAGCGGCATGGTGAACGAACTGCACGACATCGAAACGGCGTACCGTGACAAGATCAAGAACCTCTTTGACAACCTGCCCGGTTACCTCGAAAGCATTCAAAACGGAAGATCCGTCAAGGATATCCGCAAGGAAATAGGCGAGCATTACGGGGATCTTTTTTCGCTGTTCGACGTGTTCGAAACATCAATGAAGACCAACGTCGGCAAATTCCGTTCCACATCCCAAAATCTGGGGCGCATAACGGGAGAACTGCAGGAAGGGGTCATGCGCATCCGCATGGTGCCCATCAGCCAGATATTCAGCCGTTTCCCGCGCCTTGTCCGCGACCTTTCCAAAAGCCTTAACAAGAAGATCAACCTGGTCATAGAAGGTGAAGATACGGAGCTGGACAAGTCGGTCATAGAGGATCTCCTTGACCCCATCATGCACTCGGTGCGGAATTCCATTGATCACGGAATTGAGGCGGCGGACGAGCGGAAAGCCGCCGGCAAGCCGGAAGAAGGCATGGTCCTCCTCAAGGCCGCCAACGAAGGGAACATGATCATCATCGAGATCGCCGACGACGGCAAGGGCATCAACGTGGACGCGGTCAAGGCAAAGGCGGTGGAGCGGGGGCTTATCAGCCCCAACAAACAGCTTACCGATCCTGAGGCCTACAACCTCATCTTCGAACCGGGCTTCTCCACGGCAAAGCAGGTCACCGCCATTTCAGGCCGCGGCGTGGGGCTTGACGTGGTGCGCCGGCAGATAGACAAGCTCAACGGAATGGTGACCGTTTCCTCCGAACACGGAAAGGGAACCAAATTCACCATCAAGCTGCCCCTTACCCTCGCCATCATTCAGGGCCTCCTTGTCCGCGTCGGCGAGGAGATCTACTCCATTCCCATTACCAGCGTCATCGAAAGCCTCAGGATAAAGCCCGAAGAAATCCAGCTTATCGACAATTACGAAGTTTTCAACATACGGAACGACGTTATTTCCCTCCTCAGGCTCAACAGGCTCTTCGGCATCAAGACTGAGGAACAGCAGGAGTACAATTTCATTGTCATTGTGGGAACCGCCGAAAAGAAAATGGGCTTTATGGTCGACAGCCTTATCGGGGAGGAAGACGTTGTCATCAAGCCCCTGCGGGATCAGTTCACCAATTCTCCCGGCATAGCCGGAGCGTCCATATTGGGAGACGGATCTGTCTCCCTTATTATAGACGTGAGCCAGCTTCTGGAGCTGGGGCTGAGCCGGGAGATGGAACAGCGGCGCGCCCGCGAAGCGTCAATACGGTAACGGAGAGGGGTTATGGCAGTCATACGGGATTTGGCGCAGGTTAACGCGGAACTGCAGGAACAGAAAGAGCGGGCCGAGCTTGTCGATTTCAAAATGATTACCTTTTCACTTGCCGGAAAAGATTACGGCGTTGACATCATGAATGTCAAGGAAATAGCCAAGGCCGACAAATTCACCTTTGTGCCCAACGCCGCCTCGTTCGTCCGGGGCGTGTATAACCTGCGGGGGGATATTATCCCCGTTATCGATCTGAGGATCTTCTTCCACCTGCCCGCCGACAAAAAAGCCGACGGCCAGGAGAACATGCTGATCCTCCGCATAGAAGACCGTGTCTACGGAACCATCGTGGACAAGATCGACAAGGTTGTGGGGATAAGCTCGGGGACGATACAGCCGCCCCACCCCATCTTCGGCGACATTAATATCAAATTTATTGAAGGGGTTGTGGAGAAGGAAGGCGCTCTGTACATCATCCTTGACGTTATCCGTATCTTCACGCAGAACGAGGAAGAAAAAAACAAGCCCAGAGGCATACAGGAAAGCGGCGGCGGCTATTACGCGCCTCCTCCCGCGGAAGAGGCGGCCGTACAGAAAGGCCAGGGTTCAAACGCCCTTGATTTTATCAAGGAAAGCCTTCCGGCCCTGCGGCGTTTTTACCCGTCTGAAATAAACGCGGACTGGCTTGAAAAGCGCTTCAAAGAATGGAGCGGCAGCCACGCCGAGGCGGACCTTCAGCTCAAGGGAATCAAGGACGCGGACGATTTTCTTTCTCCCTTCCATTCCCCTGGAACAGGGCGTTTCTGGGACGACGATTACGCGGAACTGGTCAAAAAAACGCTGCCCGATCTTCCGTCCAACAACATACAGGTCTGGAACCTGGGCTGCGGCAAGGGCTATGAGAGTTATTCGTTTGCCTGTATATTAAAGTCGCGTTATCCCGGCGGGTTCATAAAGATCTGGGCGAACGACAGCGACATCATGGCGATTTCCCAGGCGCCCAACATGATTTTTGATTTGGAGGAAATGCCCGAGTACTGCCGGGCTTTCATGGTAAAGGGAAAAAACGGCTACAGTTTTGATCAAAACATCAGGGACGCGGTGGTTTTTGAATACCACGACGTGCTGAACGACAATCCCCTGCCGGAACTGGACATGATCGTCGCGCGGGATGTCCTTTCGTATTTGGCGCCGCAGGATCAGGTGAAGATTATCGCCGGTTTTGAGGACAAACTCAAAAACCACGGGATCGTTTTTTCGGGAAGAAACGAAAAACTTCCCGGGGGCAACTGGCGGTCTTGCGGCCTTGACCCGGTATCCGCTTATAAGAGAAACTAAGAAAGGAGCGTTTATCATGAGAGTTGAATACATCAACCCGTTTGTTGAGTCCGCCTTTAATGTACTCAAAGAAGTGCTTGATTCCGATGTCAAACGGGGTGAAATCTACCTTAAGCCCACTACCATGGCGATCATGGGCGTCGCCGCCCTTGTCGGGCTTGCCGGCGATGTGGAAGGCCGCGTGCTTTTCGACATGACCAAGCAGACGGCCCTGGCGGTTTCGGGCGCCATGAACGGCGAGAAATTCACCACCCTTGACGAACTTGCCAAGGCTACCATTCAGGAGCTGGCCAACATGATCACCGCCCAGGCGGTTACCAAGCTCCACGATCTGGGCTTTAAATTCGACCTTACCCCTCCGGCCCTCTTTACAGGCGACAATATGGAAGTATCCAGTAACCTTGGCGAAGTGGAAGCCCTCATCGTTCCCATGGAACTGGGCGCCAACGGCAAGATCGAAGTTAACGTCGCCATCCGCGAACGGTTAAAGTAAAGCGTCCCCTGT
>JAISEB010000198.1 GCA_031264395.1 Treponema sp.
CCCCCCACCAGAAACATGATAAGGGCGGTAATGAACGTAACAATAACAAGGGAGCCCGCAATAGGGTCCCAGCCCCGGAGCACCATTGGATAAAGCACGCGGATCAGGGCCGCGGCGGAAAAAACAAAGGTAATGACAATTTTAACCCCCATCCATCCCATGATAATAACCGTAGCCAGCACAAAAACCGCACAAAGAAAAACGGTCTTGCCTGTACGGTAATGATCAATTATTTGAACATAAGAGATTTCCCCGTCTTCCGAAAAATTCAGCACCGCAAAGGCGGTGTCGCCCCTGACAAACGCCTTGTCAAGTTCCATTTTTCCCATCATGTTATTTGACGTTGAATGTATTTGGCCCTTAAAGCGTCCCGACAGGATCTCCGCCTCAAGCTGCTGTTCCCCCTGCCTTACAGGGCCTATTATTTTCAACTTCTCGTTGTTCACATCCGTTATCCGCACCTTCACCCTGTTTGAGGGAAACATCTTCTGCGCGCCCTGCGTTTGGCCGGCTCCTTCGAATCCTGTCGGCACAACAAGCATAAGGAGGGTCAGAATCCCGGCGGCGGCAATAAACAAAACATCCCGCCGGGATTCCCTGAATCCGAATCCCGGCAGAGATGCAATACATTTTGTGATTTTTTTTATTTTTTTCATGGGAGGATTAAAAGCTCCACTTCAAATCGGCGTACAGGGTATTGGTAACGCGGGAATCTTTTCTGGTGTCGGAATTGGGAAGGCTGAAGGGCGAAACAACGTTGACGCCGTAGAATTTGTTTTCCTGTTTTTCAACACTGACAAGATCCCCAAGTTCAAGGAAACAGGAGCCAAGGTTGAACTTGACGGACGGCCGTATGCCCAGAACCCAGGTTTCCCTGGTGTAATTCGGATCATAACCCCGGCGGTAATATTTTCCTTCGGCGGTCGCGCTGCTTCCGTTTATCTGGCCGCCCACCATATACACCAGATCCAGCCGGGGTACAAGGTTGCCCAGACTGTAGCTGACCCAGGGGTTAAAAAAGAGGCTCGCGTCCACTTTTTCCTGGGTAGTTATTCCGGTGATGTTGTTGGTAACGTCTCTTTCCGCAAAGGAAATGAACTGGGAGGCGTTGAAACCAACGCTTAAATCCGAAACCTTGTAGCCCAGGGCTTCATGGAAATTGAGTTTTCCTGAATTGTTTATCCTGCCGCCGGCCGCGACCGTTCCGCCCCAGGCGTTCACGTCCCCGGTTTTCACGGTTGAAAAACTCTGGATATTATCAAAGTCGGCCGCGACAACCGCCGTCAACCCTTTTACAGCCAGAACTCCGGCGCTCAGAAACAGCCTGCTGCTTTCATCCCTGCCGGGCGCGGTGCGGGTGGTATTTCCGCTTCCATCCGTCCCCGCCCGGTTCTTGTTACGCCAGCTAATCTTTGCCCTGAATACATCCGGCATGGTGTAGGCAAGATTCACCGTATATTTGACGTCGTCAAACTCGGCAAAATTTGAGACTATGCTCCGGGCCAGCGCGTTATTGTCGCCGCCGCCAAGAGAGGAAATTGCGTACGCTCCCAGTCCAAAATCAAGCCCTTTAATTGGTGTGATCTTCGTCAGCAAACCGAGCCCTTCACCCATATCGTCATTCAGATAAACGTCGCCTGTTTCCCATGTGCCGTCGTTAATAATGCCGCCGTTCACGGTGATGACGCTGTCAAGAAAACTTACCCAGCCCTGAGCGGTGGGAAACGTTATCGCCCTGTTCACCGCGGTTGCGCCGTTCTGCGACTGGGCCTGGAGGCGGAATTTGACTCCCGCGTTGGCGTCCTTGTTGGTATAGGACCCGTTCAGCCGGAAGCGGTAGCCCCACTGTTCCGAATCCACGCCAAAGGCGGTGAAATAGGGACGAGCTTTCCTTGCACCCGGCGTAGTGCTATAGGGGTCCGATATCTGCCTGTCGGTAAATACCAGCCCCGCGCCGCTGTTCAGGTAGCCGTCGAATTTTAAGTCCTGGGCATACACGCCGGAAAAAACCGCAAGAAGCAACAGACAGAATAAAATCTTTTTCATTTTCAACTCCTTTTCAACTCCTGTATTAGGCGGCGGAATCGCCGCCGTTGTTCAACCGGACATTAACACAACGTGTTAATGCCAACCGGCATTACCGCACCTTGAGATTCATGGCGCTGGCAAGTTTGTAAAAGAGATCGGTATTGTCGTAGTAACCGCCAAAAATTTCCTGATGTATCCCCTTTGCGAACGTGGGAACCGGAACGCCGGTATGGGCATAAGATGTCCAGCCTATGCCCGCGGTCTGGTTCATGACCTGGGTCAGCTTTACCGTAAGCGGTTCATAGCCGCCGTACAGAAGGTACTGATCTTCGGCGAAGGAACGCTGCTGTTCGTTTCCCATTGAGCGCTGAAAGGCAAATTCAATTTGTTCCTTCTGAAAGGCCGAAAGCCCGTCGAAATCAATTCCGAACGATTCGTTGATCGCCGGAATCAAGTCGGAAAGCCTTGCCCGCTCGCGCTGTGTCCGCGCCTTGTAGGGTTTAAGTACGTCTTCGTCAAAGCTCACATAGGATCTTCTCTGAAGCCCGACCTTGTCAAAGAAGGTGTCGTACTGGGTGCCCGCAAACCCTATGGTAAGCCCGCCGGTTTCATGATCCCCCGTTATTACGACAAGGGTTTCTCCGGGGTGTTTTTCGGCAAAGGCCAGCGCGCGGCCGACGGCCGTGTCAAGGGCCAGCACGTCATGAATGGCCGCGCCCGCGTCATTGGCGTGGCAAGCCCAGTCAATCTTTCCCCCTTCTACCATGAGAAAAAAGCCGCCGGGATTATCCAGCAGGTCTATGCCTTTTTGCGTATAATCCGCCAGGGAAAGATCCCCTCCCCCGCGATCAATTTCATAGGGCATGGCGCCGGAATCCTGCAGCGTCTGGTTTACCGCGATAACCTTGCCGCCGCCCGGCTGCAGCGCGGAAAAGGCCGTTTTGGTATCGACATAGGTATACCCCCTGGATTTTGCCAGCTCGACAGCATCACGCTGATCCTTGTTTTTTCCGGTCCGCTGATCGATGGAACCGCCGGCGAAATACTCAAAACCGCTGTCCGCAAGCTGGACGGCAATGTTGTAGTAATCGCTCCGGGAAGGAACCTTTGCGTAAAACGAAGCCGGCGTCGCGTGGTTCAGGGTAACCGTAGACACAATGCCCACTTTCATGCCCGCCTCATGGGCGTATTCGGCAATGGTTTTAAAGGATTGTGTTTTTCCCGCGTCCATGTTGATAACCCCGCTCAGGGTTTTGTTTCCCGTGGCAATGGCGGTTCCGGCGGAAGCCGAATCGGTAATAAAGGTCCCCGCGTCATAGGTGGTGGTAAGGCCCGACACGGGAAACCGGGTAAACCCCAGCCTGGTAATGGTCACGTCTTTTGACGAGCGGGCGGTGGAAAAAACCTCCGCCGAACTGATCTGGGACATAGCCATGCCGTCTCCGATAAACAGGAACACGTATTTCGCCTGGCCGGTCCCGGCTACGGCGGCATTACGTTCTCCGTTGTCCGGCTTTCCGCCCGCAAACAGGGGCAAAGCGGACAGGAGTCCTGCCAAAAAGAGAATGTGGATCTTCTTCACTTAATCACTCCTTCGCGATGTTATCGCGGCGGTAAAACGTTACCGCTTTCAAGATGCCCTTAAAATAAGGAGTGATTGTTAATGTTTAGTGCGGAAATTGTAAAATGAACGTGAAAACAGCGCGGGTTTATACCGCCTTTCAGCGCAGCCTGAGTCCCTGGAGGGCCCCACCGTTTTGAAAATATTCCAGCAGCCGCTCTTTACAGCGTCCGTATTCCCTGAACAGGGCGGACGCCCTGTCTACATCGCCGTAGACCTTCCACATGCCGCAAAGCTTGCTGCCGGCCCCCCTGTGATGTATGAAACCCATTACATCTTCCGGCGGATACCCAAGAAAAAAACCCACTTCATGGGGAAATTCCTGACTGGTCAGGAACCGCCGCGAAAGATGCCGGAGATAATCATCAACACCGCCCGCCGGGGGGTAATCCAGCTTTTCCAAAATCCCGCGAATGTCGCGATTCCCCAGCGCCGCGGACAAGAGGCTTGAGCGGTAAACTAAAATCAGGGTACTGCCGGCCCTGGACAGGGTTAGAAATTCCCCGCCGCGGAAATAACCTTCTTCCCACCAGTTTTTTTTCGGAAACAGGGCGGCGGGTTTTTTCCCCAGCAAAACGGGGGCGCAAAACCGCACAAGCCCGTCCTCAAATAGCGTAGACAAGCGTTTTTACCTCACCGGCCATGTTTAGTAACCCGCTAAAAAAACCGGAGACACCGCACCGCCAGCAACGCAGGAAGGTCACGGCATCTCCGGTAAAGAATGGAGAACTCTGTTGAATTATGGGTAAAATTCAACAGCTTTTTTTGAATCCGCCGAGAGAGGCCAGCGGCAAATTCCGGTTTTTTGAGGCTTTCCGGCGGGAGGTCCCGCCTCAAGCCGCGTCCTTTTTATCATGATACCAGGCGTTTACCCAGCTCGTAACAGTTTGTACACGCCGTTTCATCGGGAATAAGCTGGGTAATAAGCCCTTCCCCGGCAATATTCGCGCCCAGTCCCTTCATGCGATCCACCCAATCCCGCATCCACTGGCCGTCGCCCCAGTCGTAGGAGCCAAAGAGCCCCAGCGCCTTGCCGCCGACTTCCGCCTCCGTAAGGGCGCTTATAAAGGGTTCCATTTCGGTTTCTTCCAGTATTTCCGCCCCCATTGCAGGGCATCCAAAGGCAAGGACTTCCGCCGCCTTGACCATGTCAGACGTTGCCCCTCCGGCGGTTTTAAGGGTAACTTCGGCGCCGTTTTCTTCGGCTCCCTTTGCGACCTGCTTTGCCATGGTTTCGGTATTTCCGGTGCCGCTCCAGTAGATTATCAAGAGTTTTTTCACCTTTTTCTCCTTTCCGCTGCTGTTAGTATCAACTCACATTATGTTATCTTATTCTAACAGTGAATGTCAACCGATTTTCGCCAAAAAAATTGAAAAAATTCACCGTTTCCCGGAAACGGCGGATACGCTACCGGGCAATGCCGAATTCGGGCACATCGAGGTAATACCGGGGCCGAAAGGTTCAGAGTTTTCCGGAATAATCCTTTGGCTGCCCTGATCTGAGACCGTTTTCCCGCTGAATCATCCTTATAACCCAGCAGAAAGGGAAACGAAGACCGAATCCAAAGGGACTTTTACAAGGCTAAAAAGGCCTGAAAAAATACCAGAGCCGATTTCAAGAGCGGGGACTGTCCAAAAAGGCGAGAAAAACCTGTTCGGACAGCTTCTTTAGTGCGGTATTTTCGTACAGTCCACCACTGGAGAACAACAACCTCGCCCTTTAGGGCGAGGTTGTTAATTACAGCGCAACGGCGAACATATTCCAGCCAACATTAAACCATGCAACCATTAATATGACAATAAAAACTCCAGTATAAATCCTGCCTGTTTTACGGAAGAAATACACCAGAATACAGGCCATACAAGGTATTACGAAAATGTTGGGAAAACTGTTAGCTGCGCTCATCGCTATGATCGTAACCTCCATTACTTCTTTACCCCAAGGTAATGGTCCTCCCACGAGGATCGGGATATAAAACAGCGCGAGCCATACAATCATACCAATGACAAGCATAACAGCGGCGGCGGCCATTTCGGTTCCGATTTTTGAGGTTCCTCGGTTAAACCGAAGATAGGCGCAGAGAATCATCGCTATAGGAACATAATAAATTGCGTAAACAACAGAATATGAAGGAATAATAGACCAGCGCGCCGGATTGAGGGGCCGCAACCCTACGACCCAAATCCTGAAGTCCACATACCAAACCTTGTCAAAATAGACCACGAGAATATACACTGGAAAAATAACACACACAGCAAACAGCAACGATTTAAGGATCTTTGCCCAGCCGATACCGCCGATTCCGTATTGATCGAGAGCCATACTATTCTTCTTACCGAATAAATAATGGCTGATGAAAAGTAATACGATTGTTATAACCCCGAGAATCATATTCCACAATACTGTTGGATTTACCATATTGAGCGGCCACATGGTATTGTTCTGAAAAAGTCCCGGCATAAAGACCGAAGAGTGAAGCCACGACCAAGCGTAGAGTAGCGGGCCGATAGCGGCCGTAATAAGCGCGCCGACCCACCACGCGCCGCCTTTAAAGCCTCGAAACTCAGGTTGCGGCTCAACAAGGGTTTTGAACCATGTGGTTTTCAGGAGTATGGAGCCGAAAGGGAAAAGAAATAGTATCGCTCCGAGTAACGCAACGGCAGTACCAAAAAGTTTCCATCCCCAAATCTGGTTTGAAGGTTCGATATTATTTCCGCCTTTCAGCGTTTGCTGCATCCATTCGATGGCGTAGCCGATGGCCGCCGGGGAATCGGTAGCGATAACGTGATCCTCAAATGGCTGGTACAAAATGCGGGCGGTTCCGTTCGTTATGTTACCGTAAATTTTATTCGGAACAATGGGATCTTTTGTGTTAAAAAGCGGTTGCAAAACCGGAGAAATCGGCGCTTCACTGCCTTTTGAAACAAAGATCATGACCGGAAGCTCCGTAACAAGCCCCTCGCAAAAAGCGGCATTCCGCAGTTTGTCCGCGCCGGTCATATCCATCGAACCGGGCGCCGTGTATTCAGACTCCATGTAATACGTAGCGGAGTACCCGTCAGGATACGCCCTGGCTGCGGAACTAACAACGCCGAAACCGCCCTGGGACATCCCAATAAGGCCGATATTGTTTTTATCGACGTTGGGCAGACCACGCAGGTACGCGAGGGCTGAGGGGCCGCCATAATTATCGTCTCCGTTAATACCGGTCGAATTGCCATGCCCAGGTTGATCGATATTGAGAACGATGAAACCCCGGCGGGCAAATTCCAGTGCAGTATTTGCCATATAATTCTTTTGGTTGTTCATTCCGTGGGCGGCGAGGATCGCAGGAGCTGTCTTACCCATTTCAATGCTCTTTGGCGTATACAGGTAAGCGCTAATGGCATTTCCTGCAAATCCATTAATTTTTATTTCAGAGATAATGGTTTTTCCGAAATTCGAGTTTACCCGTGAAGCGAGTAAGCTGCCCCCTATCATCATAATCAGGGCAACAACAATCAATTTTAAATTCTTCTTGTTATTCAGTTCCATTTTAGCTTCCTCCTCATAAATATATGACCGCCCATATCCCGGGCGGTGAACGCCTAAATCATTTACTGGATCGTAAAACCTCCGTCAATGACGAGGTTTTCACCAGTGATCATGTTGGATTCATCGCAGGAAAGAAACAGGATCGCCGCCGCTATTTCGTCAGCTTCGGCAAAACGGCCGACGGGGATTGCCTTGATCATCCGATCCTTAACTTCACCTTTCCAAGCACGGTCGCCCATGTAGGTACGGACAACCGTGGGAGCGACACCGTTGACGTTGATGCCGTACTTCGCCCACTCCAAAGCAAGCACCTTGATCATTCCGATCATGGCGGCCTTACTCATTGTGTAACCCACATGGTTCTCGATGGCTATAAATCCCGCCTGGGAAGTGACACAGACAATTTTTCCGCCTGTTCTCTGTTTTATCATGACCTGCCCCACCTTCTGACTCAGGCGGAATGTTCCGAAACAGTTTACATTCATCTGATTCTCTACCAGCGAAAAATCGATTTTCTCGGCGCTTTCAAGGTCGACGATACCCGCAATATTGGCCAAAATATTGATGTGACCAAAGGCTTCGAGTACCGTCACGACGACGCTGTCGACATCTTCGTCTTTACGAAGATCTGCCTGTATACCGATAACCGTCCTGCCGCATTCTTTTTCAAGTGCGGCAGCCGTCTGGAATACATTATTTTTTATGTCAACCAAAACCAGGTTAGCCCCTTTCCGGGCGTACATTTTTGCGGTTTCCCCGCCTATGGCGCCGCCGCCGCCAGTCACGATGGCGGTTTTTCCTTTTAAGCAGAATTCTCCGGTAACTTTCTTATATTTCATCATGAAAATAGCTTCCTCTCATATCATAGTATGAATTTTCATATCTTCTGGAGCTTCTACCCCCAAAAAAGACCTGCCCTCAAAGGCGAATTTTGAGCCGGTTAGGGAACCTTTCATATAAAATCCTATAAGAATTAGGAATAATTCTATAAGATAATTGAGATTTATGCAAGTACTTTTCATACTATTTTGGGGTATGAAGAAAAATAGCGGAAAAGGGAAGTTTCTTAAAATTCTGGTCAGTCTCAACATCAAGCGATTCAGGGCAAATACCGGCCTTTCCCAAGAAGATCTGGCCGAAAAAGCGGAGATTTCCGTCCCCTATCTGGGGGCCATAGAGAGGGGTGAAAAATGGCCCAGCCCTGATACTTTCGCCGGAATTGCTCAAGGGCTGGGGGTTGAACCTTTCGATCTGATGAGACCGGAGGATGCTTCATCGCAGGAAGTAAACAAAATTATCACAAAACTTATTGCCGACATTACAACATTGGTCAATAGTTCTCTTAAAATGATGAATACGATTATTTGGAAAAATAATAGTTCCAAAAAATGAATGATCCCGCCATTTTTATTCGTGTTGAAGGTTTAATACCCCGCCGAACTGCAAGTTCGCGCTCTGCCGCGCGGTATGTTGATTGGCAGAGGAATTGAACCGTCCCCGGCGGGTGTTTCCTACATCTTGAAAAGGGCAATGGCCCCGCGCAGGGAATCAAGCCCTGCGCCGTTTTGCTCCACCGTAACACGGGCCGCCTGGGCGGATTCCGTTACCCGGCCGATCCGCTCCGCAATGCCGGCGATCTCCTGTTCCATGGCGGCGCTTATTTCCGCAAGCTTTTCAACGGAGGTAATGGATTGATCGGACTCGCTCTTGATTTTTTCCGCTCCGGTCTGCACCTGTTCGGTTATACTGTCGATCTGTTCAAGGCTTTGCAGGATCATGGCCGAACCGCGGGATTGTTCTTCCATGGAATTTTTTATTTCAAGAACAAGGGCGTTGATCGCCTGAATCAGGGCGCTGGTTTCCCCAAAGGCGCCTTCAATAAGGCCCGCTATTTTTGCAATGTCGTTTATTCTGCTGCGGATGGCCGCCAGGGTCTGGTTTGAATTTTTTGCCTGCTCGGCGGTAGTCTCGGAAAGCTTCCGTATTTCGTCCGCCACTACGGCAAAACCCCGGCCCGCGTCTCCCGCATGGGCCGCCTCAATGGCGGCGTTCATGGCCAGAAGATTGGTCCGGGCGGCTACCGACGCAATAACCTTGTTCATCTCAAGAAGTGCGCCGGAGTCGGTTTCCACCTGTTTAACCGTCTCTGTGGATTTGGCAATGTGGCCGTGCTCCTGCCCGGAACTTTCCACCAGCCTCCCCAGACTGCTTCCCAGTGTCACAATCCGTTTTTCGATGGACGCGATATTGGCAGTCATCTCTTCTATGGCGGATGATGAAATCCCCAGCTGGTTCCGCTGTTCATGGATGACCCCGCCAAGGGCGCTCAGCTCCCTGTCTATGTTGGCTGTTTCCTGTTTTACCCGTTCCGTCTCTTCCCGTACCTGCCCGTCAATATCCTGCAGGTTGCGGATCGACACGTTTATTTCCGCCGCCGCCTGGGACGTGCTGTTGATCACCTGGTTTAAATCGTTGTCGCCGGACTGCGTGGTTTCAAAAGAACGGACAATATTTTCCACAAGGCCCCGGAGGTTTTTCGTCATGCCAAGAAAGGAATTCTGCAGATTTGTTATTTCATCGCGCCCGGTAACGGCAGACCTGACGGAAAGATCTCCCGAGGCAAGCTGTTCGGCCAGCCGGACGGTTTCCCCCAGTGGCAGGGTGATGGATCTAAAGGTAAAGAAACAGAGGGGAATAAGGATAAAAACGGTTAGACCGGCGATACATCCTGTGACTATGAACATCATCGCGTGCAGGGACGCGGACATGGTCTGTTCCATTTCGGCTTCGGCGTCATCGATGTTGTCAATGTAAATGCCCGTGGAAATCCAGATATCCGTACCGGGGATATACTCCACATAGGCCAGTTTGGGGGCGTTTTCCATGGAAGGCGGTTTGGGAAAGGCAAAGAAAACGAAACCGCCCCCTTTTTCGGCGTTTTCGTAGAGTTCCCGCACATAGTAAACCCCGTCGGCGTCGGCGGTCTGTCCCAGGTCCTCTCCCTCCCGCTGGGGCAGGGTAGGATGCATAAAGATCACCGTGCCGATGTAAGTGTAATAATAGCCGGATTCATCTTCCTCAAAACGGTAATCCTTGATGTAGC
>JAISEB010000218.1 GCA_031264395.1 Treponema sp.
GGGCTTCTTGACAAGAAAGTTACCTTAATATAACATTGTGTTAGTCTCGTCTAATTCAAGGGCGGTTGTCCTGATGCTTGGGAGGAAACATAATGCGGAACAAGACGGCTTTGGTTACCCGCAAAACCGGTATGGCGCGGCTTTGGGAACTGGCGTTCAGGAAAAAATACCTCGTCGTTCCCGCGTGTGTTTTTTCGGTGCTCAGCGTAGCCGTATCGTTCAGCCCTTTTGTCGCCGTCTACTACCTTATCCGGGAACTGGTACTTCACTGTGCCGATCTTGGAGGCCTGGATACCGCCTACATGATGAAGCTCGGCTGGCTTGCCGCGGGCGGGGCGGCCTCGGCGGTGCTGCTCAACTTTATCGCCCTTATGTTTTCCCATGTGGCGGCCTTTACCACCCTCTACGGCCTCAAACTGGAATTTACCCGGCATATCGCGTCTTTGCCCTTGGGTTTTCACACTGAAAATTCCACGGGGAAGCTGCGGAAAATAGTGGATGAAAATATCGAAAAGCTGGAAGGTTTTATTGCCCATCAGCTTCCCGATCTGGCCGGTTCCGCCGCCATGCCGGTGTGCACGCTGATCATCCTCTTTGTTTTTGACTGGCGGCTGGCTCTGGCAAGTTTTGTTCCTGTCGTCCTCAGCTACCTGATCCAGATGATAGCCTTTGGCAGTAAAAACGCCCGGATCTTTATTGACAAGTACCAGAATTCCCTTGAAGACATGAACAACGCGGCGGTGGAATATGTACGGGGAATTTCGGTGGTCAAGGCCTTTAACCAGACCATTTTCAGCTTCCGTAAATTTTTCAGGGTCATCAAGGAATACGGCGAATTCTGCCTGAACTACACCATGGGCTTTGAGATTTACATGGAATTTTTTATGGTGATTATTAACCATGTGTACCTGTTTTTGATTCCCGTGATCATCCTCCTTTCGGGGGGCGCGGCGCTGGCGGGCGCGGCGGAATACGGCGCCTTTGCGCTGACCGCGGTGTTTTACCTGATCTTTTCCGTGTCCCTTTCCACCCCTTTTACCAAGCTGATGTACGTTTCCCAGAACGGGAAGCTGATCCTCAACGGCGTTGAACGGATGGACCGGGTTCTGGATACGGCGCCTCTGGCCGAAACCGCTTCCCCAAAAACGGCGAATGAATATTCGGTGGCTTTTGATCATGTTACCTTCAGTTACCATGGCGGGGCGGAAGGATCTCTTTCCGGCAAAGACGGGGATGAGGGGGAAGCCGCGGCCATTCAGGATATAAGTTTCACCGCCCGGCAGGGGGACGTAACCGCCCTGGTGGGGCCTTCGGGAAGCGGCAAGACTACCCTGGCTCACCTTATTCCCCGTTTTTACGAAGTGAAGGAAGGGTCGGTGAAAATAGGCGGGGTGGATATACGCGACATGTCGAACGAATACCTTATGTCCATTGTAAGTTTTGTATTTCAGGACGTGTTTCTCTTCAAGCAGAGCATCATGGACAATATTCTGATCGGGAACAAAAACGCAAGCCGCGAGGAGGCCGTTGCCGCGGCGGAGGCCGCCCAGTGCCGCGACTTTGTGGAAAAGCTGCCCCAGGGCTACGATACGGTCATAGGCACGAAAAACATACACCTTTCAGGCGGGGAGCGGCAGCGGCTTGTAATTGCCCGCGCCATATTGAAAAATGCCCCCATCATCGTACTGGATGAGGCCACGGCCTTTGCCGATCCGGAAAACGAACAGAAGATACAAAAGGCCTTTGAGGCGTTAATGAAAAACAAGACCGTAATCATCATTGCCCATCGGCTTTCCACGGTCCGGGGGGCGGACAAGATTGTGGGTGTCGACAAGGGCCGCCTCGCGGAAGAAGGGGTCCACGATACCCTGGTAAAGGCCGGCGGCCGTTATAGCCGCATGTGGGAGCAGTACACCGGGGCGTTGACCTGGAGTGTGAAGACGGCGCAGGCCGCCGCGGGCACAGGCGCGTGAAAGGAGAAAACCTATGGTTGGCATAAAGACCCTGCTCGGCCTTTCGGACGAGGGATACCGGGATTTCAAATGGGCGGTCCGGGCGGTGGTGGTATCGAACCTTTGCCTGTTTTTGCCCTTTATTGTGATTATCCAGACCATCATCGTTCTGCTTGATCCCCTCATGTCGGGCGCGGCGGCGGATCGCGGCCGGCTTGCCCTGCTTCTGTGCCTGGCTCTGGCGGCCGCGGTTTTGTACTTCTTTGCCTACCGCAACGAGTACCGTAAAACCTACACGGTGGCCTACAGCGAATCTGAAAAAATACGGCTCGAGGTGGCGGAAAAGATACGGCGGCTTCCGTTGAGTTTTTTCAACAACAAGGACCTTTCCGATCTGACTACCAACATGATGGCGGATTGTACGAGCATTGAGCACACGATGAGCCATGTAGCGCCGGTTCTTGCCGGCGGCATTATTACCGACGCGGCCGTCTGCGTGCTTCTGGCCCTTTACGACTGGCGCATGGCGCTGGCCCTTTTTGCCGCCCTGCCCGTTTCGCTGGGCCTTATTCTGGGAAGCCGGAGACTGCAGTCCTTTTTTGGGGAGCGTCATGTGGCGGCAAAACTCGCGGTCTCAGGACAGATGCAGGAGTACCTTGAAGGGATCAAGGTGGTTAAGGCCTTTGGGCTTTCGGGGGAAAAATCACGGGCCCTGAAACAGGCCCTGCGTACCATGATGAAGGAGGCCATCAAATTTGAGGGCTTCACGGGAATTTTTATAGTCCTTGCTTCGATGATCCTCCAGGTGGGAATAGGGCTCGTGGTACTAACGGGGGTGTTCCTGCTGACAGGCGGCAGTCTCGGCATAATTCCCCTTCTTGCCTTTATTGTGATCAGCGCGAAAATCTATTCGCCTCTTGTTGTCATCTTTACCCTGCTGCCGGAATTGTTCTATATGCTCATCTCTACTAAACGGATGCAGCAGATCAGGCGGGAACCGGTAATGGAAGGGGATGTAAACCCCGTACTGGAAAATTACCGCATCGAACTGAAAAACGTCAGCTTTGCCTACCACTCAGGCGGGGACGTGATCAAAAATATCAGCCTTTCCATTCCGCAGGGAAAAGTTACCGCGCTCGTGGGGCCGTCGGGAAGCGGCAAGAGCACTCTGTCCCGGCTTGTCGCCAGGTTCTGGGACGTGCGGGAAGGGGAGATCCTTATAGGCGGCCAAAACATCGCCGGGATCGATCCGGAGGCCCTTATGCGGTGCATGAGCTTTGTGTTTCAGGACGTAGTGCTTTTTAACGATACGGTGAAAAACAACATCCGCATCGGCAGGGAAGGCGCCGGCGACGAGGAAGTCTACGCCGCGGCGAAAATGGCCCGGTGCGATGAATTTATCCGGGAGATGCCGGAAGGCTACGACACGGTGATAGGTGAAAACGGCTCCACCCTTTCGGGCGGCGAGCGGCAGCGGCTTTCCATTGCCAGGGCCATACTCAAGGACGCCTCCATTGTGCTCCTGGACGAGGCTACCGCGAGCCTTGACCCGGAGAACGAAACCCTGATTCAGGAGGCCATTTCACAGCTGGTAAAAAACCGGACCGTCATTGTTATTGCCCACCGCCTGCGGACCGTGCTGGGGGCGGACCAGATCGCCGTGCTGGAAAACGGCCGGCTTGTGGAGCAGGGTTCCGGGGAAGAACTTCTGGCGAAAAAGGGGCTTTTCGCCCGGCTTTACTCGATTCAGCAGGAAAGTTTGGGGTGGACCGCGGCGCGGTAAAGAAGAAAAGGCCGCCGCCCGTGACGGCGGCCCGGAACTTCTGAAAACCCATTAAATTGCAACGGCAATTTCGGACGGGTTTCCAGAAGCTCTTCTTAATAGAGGGCTTCTTTCAGATTTTGTATGTTCCGGGTCATTAAATCGTAATAATTTTCTCCCCGGTCAAAGTCGTTTTTGGAAATGTTGTGAACCGC
>JAISEB010000252.1 GCA_031264395.1 Treponema sp.
TCTCCGCGAAGAATATCTTCCAAAATGATTTTTGAAAGGGTGGCCGGCCATTTCGAATCAATCCGGGGAAACTTGATATGAGAGGTCATTACAATATGTGCGCCCGCTTTAATTCCCGCAAGAAAGGGAAGCAGATCCTGTTTCTTGAGTTCCTCAAGGGATTTGTTTACCTCCGGAATAAGCCGGTGGCTGTCCGCTTCCGTGGCGCCGTGACCGGGAAAATGTTTTACCGTAGCAATGCTCCCCGAGAAGAGGAGCCCTTTAACGGCGGCTTCCACGCAGCGGGCCGCTTTCTCAGGAAATTCCCCAAAAGACCGGGTTCCGATAATGGGAGAAAGGGGATTGCTGTTCACGTCCGCGCAGGGACCCAAAACGGTATTGTAACCGGCGGAAAGCATTTCTTTTCCTATGGCCCAATACATGCGGTTTACAATTTCCGGATCATCCGCCGCCCCCAGGGCAAGATTCCCCGGTCCGGTATGGGATTCGGGTACCAGAACTCCCCATGCGCCCTCCTGATCCACTCCAAGCAGCAGGGGCAGTTTATGGTTCTCCATGCTCATGGCCTGTAATTCCGGGACGAATGTTTTGGCCTCCGCGAAGGTTTCCGCGTTATCCTGACTGATATAACAGCCGCACAGCCCGTAACGTTCAATAAGGGGTCTTGCGATCCGCGGATCTTTTCCCGGATAGGCCATCAAAAAAAGCTGTCCCGCTTTTTGGGCCGGACTCATTCCGTTGATAATTTCTTCGATTTCCTGTTTCGTTTTCATGCCGGCCTTTAGATCCTTTTCTCGCGCATCGTAAGAGATACGGAAACAATAATGATAAGCCCCCTGAAAATAATCTGCTGATCTACCGACAACCCCAAAAGTATGAGGCCGTTGTTGAGTATCCCCATGATGAGCGCTCCCAGCACCGAACCGATGACCGAACCTTTTCCGCCGAACATGGAGGTTCCGCCGATAATAACCGCCGCGATGACGATCATCACATCGTTTTCCCCCAGAGTGTACCGCGCCCCATGGAGCCGTCCCGCATACAGAATCCCCGCAAGGGCAGCCAGGACGGAATTCAGGATCATCACCGAAATTTTTATGCGGGAAACCGGTATCCCCGAATACAGGGCGGATATTTTGTTTCCGCCTGTTGCCAGGACCTTCCGCCCAAAGGGAGTTTTTTTAAGAACAAGATGTCCAAAGACGGCCGCCAGAATGGTCCAGACAAACAGGACCGGAACCGGTCCCAGATCGCCTGAACCAAAGATAAAGCTGAACGTACCGTGATTAATCGCAATGGATTGGAGATTGCTTATCCAGCGGGTCAATCCCAGAACGATATTGCTCATTCCCAGAGTTACCAGAAAAGAAGGAATGCCAATCTTCGCCACGAAGAGACCGTTTACAAGTCCCACGATCAAACCGGAGCCAAGGCCGCAGACGACGCTTAAAAGAACAATGCCGGTAGAACGAAGCATTAAAGCGGTTATAACCGCCGATAAAGCCACAACCGATCCAAAGGCAAGATCGATTTCTTCCGCCGCCAATACATAGGTCATGCCGACAGCCATAACGGAGATCATCGCGGTTTGGCGGGCGATATTCATCAGATTTGAACCGGACAAAAACCCCCGATCCAGGAGCAAAACCGAAAAAAGCAGAATGATACCCGCAAAAATAAAATAGATAACATGGTTGCTCCATTGTATTTCTTTAAATTTTATACCGCCCTTGTCCATCAGGAAATTCCTCCGCTTGTCTGTACCTTGTACAGGAGATCATCCTCGCTCATCCGGTTCGTCAGAAAATCGGTTACCTGTCCTTTTTTCATTATATAAATGGAATCACAGAAATTGACAATTTCGTTAAATTCCGAAGAGACCAGCAGTACCCCGTTCCCCTTTTCCGCATAGTCACGGATAATTTTCATGATTTCCTGTTTGGCGTGGACATCGACTCCAAAGGTCGGATCGTCAAGCAGGAGTATTTTAGAATCACTGGCAAGACTTTTTGCTACAACAACCTTCTGCTGGTTTCCCCCGGAAAGATACCGCACAATCTGTTTCGGTCCCCGGGTTTTAACGCTTAAAGCCTTGATGTATCCGTTGGCCAGTTCCGTAGCCTTCTGATCGTTGATAACCAAAAAATTCTTAAGCCGGTTAAAAATGGAAAGTATCATGTTCTCCCCGACCGGAAAATCGAGAATCAGGCCCTGTTCTCGGCGGTTTTCCGGGATCATGGCGATTCCCCGGCTTATCGCCTCGGTGGTTGAAGAGACAGACACCTTTTTACCGTCTATAAACATCTCCCCGCCTGTTATTTTATCGATTCCAAAAAGGGCCCTGAGGAGTTCCGTCCGGCCGCTGCCCAGAAGCCCCGCGATTCCCACAATTTCTCCGGGGTATACGGAAAGAGAAATATTTTCAACCCGTTTGGTATTAAGCTGTTTTATTTCCAGCAGCGGAACGCCGGTTCGTATCCCCTGCCTGCGGTTCCATGAAAAAGTTTTTGATTCCGTGTCGGTCATGGAATTGATCAAGTCGCTTATGCCGATCTGATCCGTTTCATGCCTGAAAATTGTCCGCCCGTCCCGAATCAGGGTAAGGCTGTCGCAGATTTTAAAAATATCCTGCAAATAATGGGTTATATAAATAATGGATATTCCCTTTGATTTGAGGGCCGCAAGTACCTTAAACAACTGTTCAATTTCGTTATTGGAAAGGGACGCCGTGGGTTCATCCAGAATAAGAATTTTCGGGCTTGCCGAAAGCGCCTTGGCGATTTCGACTATCTGCTGCTTTCCGATGCTCATGCCTTCTACCGGTTCCCAGGGCCGGATTTCCGCATCCACTCCAATCAGTTGTAGCAATTCCTTTGTCTTTTCGGCGTTCTTTTTATCGTCTATAAAAAAACCTTTGCGGTACGGATTGGCATTCAAAAAAACATTTTCCGCCACGGTCATGGTGGGAATAAGGCTTAAATCCTGAAACACCATGGCAATGCCCGTTTCCCGGGCGCCTTCAGGGCTGTCGTATACCGCCGGTTTTCCGTCTATAGAGATGCTGCCGGAATCCCGCTTGTAAACACCGTTAATAATTTTTACCAGAGTTGATTTTCCCGCCCCGTTGGTTCCTGCCAGAGCGTGGATCTCTCCCTTCTTTACCTTGAAATCAACATCGTACAATACCCGTACGCCATTGAAGCTGATGTTTATGTTCTCAGCCTCAATCGCATATTCATCCATGGGAAAGCTCCTTAAAGGGGCGCCTTCAAAATAGTGTTGAAGGCGCCGGCTCCGGTTCTTAGTTTATTGCCTGCTGAATTTCCACCGGCAGGGGCCGGTTAAGGGAACGCTGCCACTCGGTCCGGATATTGTTTTTATCGACCTTGATGGCGGGAACAGTAACAAAAGCGGGCGTGGCTTTGCCGAGCTTGCTCAATGCGCCCATTTTGGCCAGTGTCTCTCCCAGCACATAGGGAAGATCCGCCACCATGCCTTTCATGTTGCCGCCGGTTACCAGATCCATGGCCATATTGGCCCCCAGATCAATGGTGAAGACCCCGACGTTTCTTTTGCCCGAAGTCCTTACCGCCGCGACGGTTCCTTCGGCGATGCTGTCCCAGGGAGCGTAGACGGCGTTAACATTGGGATGCTGGGTCAGAATGGCGGAGGTAATCGTTTCCCCGTCGCTGGGATTGACAATGCCCTGTTTGGCGACAATCTTGATCCCCGGATAATCCCGGCGCAGCACCGCTTCAACCGCTTTGTCCCGCTGGTTGGTTACATAATAATCCGCGTCATGGAACATGAGGGCCACTTCCCCCTGTCCGCCAAGGGAATCGCCTATCATTTCCGCCACGGATTTTCCCATGGCAAACAGATCGTCGGTTACAATGCCGGCGTAATCTTTGCCGTGGATAAAATCCGAAGGCAGATTGCTGATAAGCACCACCTTGACCCCTTGATTGATAGCCTGACGCAGGGCGACCGCGCCGCTGACGGGATCGACCACCAGTGTAACGATGATATCCGGCCTCAGGGCAAGGGCGGTCTCGATGTCGGTCCGCTGTTTGTTGGAATCCATTTGAGCGTCCGTTACGGCGACTACCTCAATGCCAAGCTGCCCGAAGGTATCCCGCGCGCCGGCGATAACCGCGTTGACCCAGTCGGTGGATTCATGCATCAGGATGGCGGCCCTGAATTTGCCGTTTTTGACCGCGGCAACATCCTCGCCGGACAGAACTATGTCCTGATAACCGGTAGGCGCTTCCCCGCTGGGCCCTTTGGTTTCGTATACAAAAGTTTCCGCGGTTCCGCCGCCGGATTGCTGTCCCCGGGCAAACAACGGCATACCCAGGACCAGAACAAGAAAGCCACAAAGCGTTATTTTCCCTATCGTTCTTTTTGTTTTCATACGATTATTCTCCTTTCAATAGATTGATACCTATTCTATACCTGGATTTTTTTCTTTGTCAAGAAAAAAATGGGTGTTTTATGAGTGTTATCTGGAACAGCTCTAATCATCCGTCCCGGGATAAAAATGCGGATAGCACGAGAAGGGCTCGCCGGCTATTTCAAAATAGGGCAGCATCTTCAATCCGGGATACCCTTCGATGGTAAAATGAAGGGCCGTTTTGTCCGGCTTGAGCCATTCGGGATATTTTTCCGGATCTTTGTCAAGAATAATACGATCATTGTCGCTGCCGGGGGCGGATTCTTCCCCGTTTACTCCGGCTACCGCCATAAGGAGGGGGCCGTATTCAAAGGCCCACCGTTTATAGCCGGCAGGAGGTTCGGCGCGTTCATCGTAATAATTCTCCGCGCCATGATACAGGGTTTTTACCCAGCGGAAGGGAAGGGTGAATTCGATTTCGTGCGTTCCGTTCCAGTCCTTTTCAATGGCAAGGTACGATCCCCTTTCCCCCCTGTATGTAACGCCGTCCGCGTTAACCGTAACGGGCCCGGCAGTCCAGGCGGGAATGCGTAAATTGAGGGTAAACACCTGTGCCCCCTGTCCTTCAACGCGTATCTTTACCTTTCTGTCGTAGGGGAGATCCGTCACGGTTTCCACCCTGACGCGGCTTCCGTTTCTGTCCCAGTCGAATGTTGAGGCGTTGTACATGTCAATGTAAAGCGAATCGCCGCCTATACTGTAAAGGAATTCCGGCAGAAGCCCGAAAAGGCGGGTACCGACTCCGCAGCAGCAGTGTACCATCCCGCTCTTTTGTTTGTATTTGTCGATCCAGGCGAAATAGCGTATGCCGTCTTCCCCGTCCTGATTGGCGATGGCAATATTGTACAGGGATTTTTCCATCTCGTTGACATATTCTTCCTTGGCGGGAAAGAGGCGGTGAAGCCGCTGGTTGAGCAGTATCCAGAAGGATGTGCAGCACAGTTCGTTGTAGGGCCGCGGCGGGGAAAGCCAATAGCTGTCCGGCTGGGCGTTAAGAAATTCGCACATGACAATGCCGCCGCCTGCGTGCTGCCAGTGCCGCCTGTACATGTCATAGGCGTTCATCACCGCGCGCAGATAGTAATGTTTTCCTGTTGCGCGGTACAGATCAAGGTAGCCTTCAAACGCTTCAAGTTCCGTACCGTGGGGGTGAGGCTCAACGCCCGGCTGTTTTCTGGTCTCGATTGCGTTTGGCTCCCGCATGATGAACTGGCCGAGCCGCCAGTCTTCTTCATAATATTGGATTGTATTTTCAATATCTTCCGGTTTTCCAACCGGCGTATTGTAAACAAAGGGACTGCAGACGACTCCCTGGAAAGACAGGGTTAGATACTTGATGACGGGAAGATCGTCGCAACGGTTAAACCAGTCCTGCCAGCGGCGCAGCATGTCCATTGCGTGGGGATTGCCTCCAAGGGCCGCGGCATAGAGTCCGTATGTTAACCAGATCCGTACATAGTGAGGGTATTCAAGTGTGCCGAATTGTTCTTTTGGTACGGCCATAAGATACCCGTCGTCCTCGCCGCACGCCTTTATTTCGTCGACAATAATGTTGACCAGTTTTTCAAGATCTTTGTCCTCCGTCCACCGCAGGATGTTTCCCGCGCCCATGAGAATGAGGCCGGCGGTCTGGCCCTTGATGTTGTCTTCAAAATGGCCGCGGTACGGTTTGCCCGGCGCCGTCTTGCCGGCTTTCTTCCTGAACCAGTACAACGCGGCGTCAAGATCTACCTTTTTCAGGTAGCCGATGTTGTTACGGAAAACCCGGGCAAAGAGACCATTGGTAAGCGATACGCCGTAAAGGGGGGAAAAGATCCTGTCGGGCACGCTGTTTTTTTTGTTATTGTCCACGATTTGCGTTGTTAACCGGCTCATGCGTTAATCTCCTTTACTTATATGTACTTCCTGCCCAGATCGAAAAGTTCTTCCAGCGGCCTTGATCCTGAAACGGAATCGGCGCTGGAAAGGTTTGCGGCCGCCGAACAGTTGG
Organism: Treponema sp.; assembly: GCA_031264395.1. Classification (GTDB taxonomy): domain Bacteria; phylum Spirochaetota; class Spirochaetia; order Treponematales; family Breznakiellaceae; genus JAIROE01. The sequence goes on from JAISEB010000252.1 coordinate 6,444, forward strand.
CAAGGAGGAGGACCTTCCCGGGCTCCCATCCCTGGTAAAAGGCGTACAGCGCTCCCGCGGCAAACGCGTCGCCCGCGCCGACCGTTCCCTTTATAAAATCGCGCGGGACGTTAACGGCGGGCATTGTGTAATATCCGCTGTTGTCAAGCAGGAACCCGCCTTCCGGGCAGTGAAGGACGACGCTTTCGGCGACGCCCAATTCCTTGAGTTTTTGGCAGACGTCGTGCAGCGCCTGTTCCGAAAGTTCCCCGCCGCCGCCGCGCACCGGTAGTCCCGCAATGAGGGAGCCTTCCACCTCGTTGATGACAAGATAGTCGCAGTGCCTGAGCGACGGAACGACGACGCGGGAAAAGCGGTCGGAATCTTCGCTTACCACATCGAGAGAGGTTTTTATGCCGCGCTCCCTGGCCCCGGCAAGGGCGCGGGCCATGACGGTACCGTATTCGGGATCTTCGCCGTCAAAACGATCCAGAAGCAGCGCGTAGCCCATGTGGAGGATGTTGACATCAAGCGCGTCAAAATCAATATCTTCAATACCGAACAGGCTGTTGGAACCCCGGTAGTTGAAGAAGGTTCTCGTGTTGTCACAGCGCGCGGCCATGACATCCGTGTATCCGGTTGAAATATCTTTCCGTATTCTAATCCCGCCGCAGTCTATGCCGTTTTCTTCAAAAAGGCCAAGGACGAATTTGCCCCGTTCATCTTCCCCCAGACAGCCAAGCGCTTTTAAGGGAAGGCTTTTGTCCATGCGCGCAAGATCCATGATCGTGTTGCTGACGCATCCTCCTATGGACATGCGTTCTTCGGTAATGTTGGCGAGCATTCCCTTGGGCGGCAGCGCCTCGATGACCTTGATATAGTCGACAAAAATGTTCCCGCCTATGGCGATTCCTTTTCCCATGCTGTCCCTCCTGGCGGCGGCGACTGTCCGCAAAGCCGGTTGCTTTATGGACAAACTCTATCCAAAGAGATGAACGTCGTAATCCAGGTATTTGACAAGGGCTTCCCGGGCCGCGGCCGCCACGGTCCCGTGGACGACGCTCATATGATGACGGTAGCCTTCATTCCCCACATAATCAAGTATTTCCTGCATGCGGGGCGTCTCCATGACGGCCCCCGTTCCGAAGAACTCTTCCTCGATAGGATCGTCCGAAAGTCTTCCTTCACCCAGAAACACGCATATTTTTCCGTCCTCGGTTTTTGCGCTGCCAAAGCTTACCCGCATGCCGGTCCTGATTTTTCCCCTGTTCACGCCAACGCCGCTTCCTTCGCCGTAACTCTTGGCGAACATCTTGTGATCAATGGTACGTCCCTTGCCTTCAAGAAGTGAAACGGGAACAGGGCCGCAGTGAAAGAGGATGCACTTGCCGTCGTCGTACCCGTAGTTGTTGTTGATATCCAGCAGCATGGACGGCCCGCCGGAGACAAGGGACAGCGCCCGCATGACAACGGCGTTGGGAATGTCGACTTCACACGCCGCCTGTACACCCCGTTCGTTAAGTTCACAGAGAACAAGGCAGGGGGCAATACCGTACTTTAATTCCAGTTCGTCCCAGCAGCGTATGGCAACCGCCTGCAGATCATACTCGGCGGCAAGATCGTCCACGACGGCGCCCAGGCGGGAAATGTCGTCAAGTTTTTTTCCGGGAAAATCAAATTCGGTAATCGCCAGGTACTGTTCCCTTTTTTGCGCGATACGTTCCGGGGATACTTTCTCCATGCGGCGGAATACTTCGGAAAGATCGAACGTTTCCACATTGATGCCGTGGCGCTGAAGCCCTATTTCATCAACCCGCACGGTTTTGAACGCGGTTGTACGGGCGCCTATGGCTCCTATGTTCATCTTCCGCATGCCCTTTACCGCCCGGCATATTCCGGCAAATTGACGCAGATGATCGGCGAAGGCCGCCTCGCCGGGATTCACGGTAAAAGGCGGCATGATCGTGTAACGGATGCCGTTCTGCCGCAGCACGTTACAGATCGCGAATTTGCCGCACATGGCATCCCGGCGGCGGGCAAAGTCCATTTGGCCCGGCAGGTCCCGGTACGCCTGTACCAGCACCGGAACCCCAGAGTCCGCAAGGGCGGCCATTGCGCCGTTTTCGTCCCCAAAATTGGGAAGGGAAAGAATGACCCCGTCGTACTTCCCCCTGTTTGCCTCAAGGAAAGCGGCGTATCTGCGGCCTTCTTCGCGGGTTTCAACGGCGCCATAACGGGTTTCCTTTTCATCCATGATGATGTACCCGTGCCCGGCCTCCTCAACCGCCTGTATAAGTTCCCTTCTTGCGCCGGCAACCAGTTCGCCGGGAAAGAATCCCCTGTTTCCGAAGTAAAGGGCAAATGTTATTTTCCGCATACGTGCCTCCGTCATTATGGTAATCGTAATTCCACGTCAAGAAAACGTGCCAACGGACTGTTCTTCCGGCCGTGTATTTTCTGCATCAGTATGTCCACGCAGATTTCCGCCTCGTCCTCAATGCAGCGTATGCTGGGAAAGTTGACGGGGAACAGAATCTTTTCCCGTATGTCGTCACATCCTACGATTGAAATATGATCGTAACGGTCATACGCGCGGTTTTCAAGCGTGTAGAGAATTTCGTAAGCCATAAGATCGCTGAACGCGACAACGGCGGTAAAGGGCAGCCCCTCGCGCAGAACCTGCAGTATCGCTTCCCCGCTTGCCCCCGCGGTAATGCTGGTAATGCGGATCATGTTTTCGTTGACAGGAATTCCTTTTTCCCTGTGGGCGTTCCTGAAACCCGTCAGCCTGTCCGTTCCGCTTGAAATATAGAGGGGGCCGCCCAAATAAAGAATGTTGACGTGCCCAAGGCCGATAAGATGGGACGCCGCCAGTTCTCCGGCCTTGACGTCGTTCCATACAATGGCGTCGGTTACTATGTCCCTGAAATACCGGCCGGCCAGAATAAAGGGGACGCCGAGTTTTTGCAGAAGCAGGATGTTGTCTTTGTTTTCCTGAACCGGACAGAGGATAATGCCGTCTACCCGTTTGCTGTAGGCGGAAAGAATGGCCC
>JAISEB010000317.1 GCA_031264395.1 Treponema sp.
CCGGAAATAGCCGCTTCAATTGTGCGGGAGCTGGAAAACCAGCGGAAGCGGGTCAAGCTCATTGCCAGTGAAAATTACTGTTCCCTCGCGGTGCAGCTTGCCATGGGAAATCTTCTTACCGATAAATACGCCGAAGGCATGCCGCATCACCGCTTTTACGCGGGAAACGAAAATGTCGACACCATTGAATCGCTTGCCGCCGAAGAGGCGCGCAGTCTCTTTGGGGCGGAATACGCCAATGTCCAGCCCCACTGCGGCGCGGACGCCAACATGCTTGCCTACTGGGCCGCCATTTCAACCCGTATTGAGGCGCCGGCCCTTGAAAAATTCGGCGAAACGAACCTCTACAAACTTTCAGACGCCCAATGGCAGGAGTTAAGGGCCGCCATGGGGAACCAGCGGCTTTTGGGCCTTGACTATTATTCAGGCGGGCACCTTACCCACGGCTACAGGCACAACATGTCTGGCCGCATGTTTGATATTTCAGGATATACGGTATCAAGGGAAACAGGTTTCCTTGATTATGATGAAATCGAAAGACAGGCGCTTCTGGTAAAGCCCTTTATACTTCTTGCCGGTTATTCCGCCTATCCGCGCAGGATAGACTTCAGACGCATGCGGAAAATCGCCGACAAGGCGGGGGCGGTGTTCATGGTGGACATGGCCCATTTTGCCGGCCTTGTGGCGGGGAAGGTTTTTACGGACGAATACGATCCTGTTCCCTGGGCCCACGTTGTAACAAGTACTACCCACAAAACCCTCCGGGGCCCAAGGGCGGGACTCGTGCTTTCGACAAAGGAATTTGCCGATGCGCTGGACAAAGGCTGTCCCCTTACCATGGGCGGTCCCCTTCCCCATATAATAGCCGCCAAAGCGGTGGCCTTTCGTGAAGCGTCCCTGCCGGAATTCCGGGATTACGCCGCGCGTATTGTGGAAAACAGCCGCGCCCTTGCCGCCGCCTGCGCCGCGGGGGGGCTTGAAGTGCTCACGGGCGGCACCGACAATCACCTCTTCCTTGTAAACGTCCGGGATTTGGGGATCACGGGAAGACAGGCGGAAAGCGCCCTGCATGAATGTCATATCACGCTTAACCGCAACAGCCTTCCCTTTGATCCGAACGGCCCCTGGTATACATCGGGCCTCCGCATAGGCACCGCCGCGGCAACTACGCTGGGCATGGGCAGGGCAGAAATGGAAGAGCTTGGGGCCGTTATCGCGCTGGTCCTCAAGGGCACGCGTCAGGCGGAAGACCCAAAAGATCCTTCAAAGAAAAGCAGGGCGAAATATGTTATTGATGAAAAGGTAAAGGCCGGGGCGGTAGACCGGGTCAAAAAAGTGCTGGATCGTTTTCCTGTGTACCCCGAACTGGATCTGGAATTCCTCAAAAAGGCTTTTGTGGATTAACTCTGAAGAACCCCGGCCGGGTTTATGGAAAAAGCCCCGTTTTACGGCGAATCGTGTTTCGCCGTTTCCGGGAGGATGGATTCCCCCGCCTGCCGTTCCGCCTTCTTTCTCAGTATCTCTTTTCTTGAAGCCAGAAGCACCGACACCGGTTCCAGAACGGTGACGTTTTCGCAGAGGATCTTGATGATCATCATCATGGGCACCGCGAGGATCAGCCCGGCAAAGCCCCAGAGCCAGCCCCACATTATAAGGGAAAAAAGAATGACGACGGGCGAAAGGCCCAGATTATCCCCCATGATCTTCGGCTCCAGAATATTGCCGATGATCATGTTTGCCCCCAGCATGATCAATGCCACAAGGACAACGGGTCCCGGTTCGGGCCAGAATTGCAACAGGGCAAAGACGCTTGCGCCGACCCCGCAGGCGATGCTCCCGATATTCGGGATAAAATTCAGAATAAACTGTATCATCCCCCAGAGAATTGCGAATTCCAGTCCCGCGAGACTGAGCCCCACGGCGACCACAATGCCCGTGGCAAGTGAAATGAGAAATTTGATGGAAAGATACCGGGTAACCTGAAGCATCACGTCGCTTGTGACTTTTTTAATCTGCCCGGAAAATTTATCTTCAAAGGCAAGTTCAATTTTATCCCTGAAAAAGGCCCCTTCAAAAAGCAGAAAAACAACAAAGAGAACTATCATGAAGGCGTCCCGCAGAAAAGCCACAAAGGAATTGGAAAAAGAAAGGGTAAGGTACCGTACCCTGCTCCGCACCCCCAGCTGCGCCCAGAGGTTTTCAAAAAAGGAAAGCTGCTCGTCATAGGAAAGATCAAAAAAATCCGCGACCGAAACGTAAATTTCCGTCAGACGCGCCTCATATTTCGGATACAGGGAAAGAATGAGCCTGCCTGAAGAAATAAGAATAACGCCCAAAAAATACAGCCCCGCGATGATTAACGAAACCGGCAGCAGGATGGCGAGTATACGGGGAATGCGGAGCTTCCCCAGAAAATGAACAATGGGATTAAGAACAAAGGCCAGAAGCGCGGCTATTGTAAGGGGCAGTATCAGCGACGAGGTCAGCTTCAGCACCGCCCCGGCCAGCACAAGGGCGATAAAACCAAGCAGAAAAAAATTCACCCGTCCCGAATTAAACCGCTTAAACCAGTCCTTTCTGTCCATATCTATTATTATCATATAAAAAAGCGGGATGGTAAAGGACGGAAACCTGCTTTAAGGCAGGTTTCCGTTGGGGAGTTTTACGGCAGTTATGCGCCGTTTAAAGGCGGCGCGTGGTTTGGATGCCGCAAAACTCCACGCTGAGCGGCGGTTAACACACCGCCTGTCCGATTCTCAGCCGCTCACCGTGTCCGGGGCGGCGGCGAGCCGCAGGCATAGTTTTATTACCGCAAGAATTTCCCGTGCGTAGACATTTGGCCGCGCAAGAAGGGAAGAAGGGGACGAAAGCCCCGTGACGCCGGGATAACCCGCCCGTTCCGCGAGAAAAAGGGCCCGCGAAAGGTGAAAGTCGCTGGTTAGGATAATGACGGGAACATCCTTGCCTTCCCTTTCCCGGATTATCCGCCGGGAGAAACGCAGGTTCTGTATGGTATCGCGGGAAGCGTCTTCTTCAATAATACGCTCCCTTTCCACACCCCGCTCGCGCAGATACGCCGCCATGGCGTTTGATTCGGGGAAGGGCCTTGAAGCTCCCTGCCCGCCCGATACAATGACCATGGCGCGGGGATACGCGGAAAGGTATGCCAGCGCGGTTTCGAGCCTTTGGGCAAGGGAGACCGAAACACTTCCGTTGCGGCGTATGCCGGCTCCCAGCACGAGGAGATAGGGAGAGTCCGTTTCCGGGCCCTTTACAGGCCGCAGAATAAACGCAAGATCCAGGACCAGAATCACCATTCCTGAAAAAAGGGCGGCAGCCAAAAAGATACGTGTTTTTTTCCCCGGTTTTGCCCTTTTCCCCAGCCGTTTTCTTTTTTCGGTGATGAGGCAAACGCAGATCCCCGCAAGGTCGGCAAAAAGCCACATCAGGGAAAAACCGCCGAAAGACGAGTTGTGGACGCACAGCGCCACATAATAGAAAAACAGGCACGCGGAAATAATCAGCAGCGTAAAAGCGGCGCGGGAACGGAAAAAACGGGGTGTGTGCATGATGGAATTATACACTGGGAATTCCGGTTTGTCAGGAAAATGGAGCAGG
>JAISEB010000323.1 GCA_031264395.1 Treponema sp.
GGAAAAGGCCAAGCGCTTTACCGAAAAACTCAAACTCTTTTCGCTTCTGGCGAATGTCGCCGATGTAAAATCCCTTGTGATTCATCCCGCCTCTACCACCCATTCCCAGATGAGCGAAACAGAACTTCTCGAATCGGGGATCAAACCGAATACGGTACGGCTTTCAATCGGGATCGAACATATTGACGATATACTTGCCGACCTCGAGCAGGGCTTCGAAGCGGTAAAGTAAGGTTTTTATTCACGGACGGCACAAACCGCGATCCTGAAAAAACGCTCTTTTCTTTTATCGAGCCTGCTCCGAAACAAACCCGGTTTTGGAGCCGGGCTTGCTGCCGCTTCATTTACTTTCATACGAAATGGTAGTAGAATTGTATTATGGCGGCACGGTATAGAAAATTCAGGAATTTATCCGGAAAAATTTGCTTTTGTTTGGCGGCCGGATTACTTGTATGCGCCGCGGGCTGCGGGATGGAAGCAAAGCCCGAGTCCCGGCAGGCGCCTTATCCTGAGGGGAGCCTTCACCCGGCGGAGTATCCTGTTTATACTTCTTTCCGGACCGTACCCGGCGTAACAGAGGATGAGATTGCCGCCATTGAAGTCCTGCGAGAGCGAAAGGATACATTCGTTTATGGAATGAATCTCTCTGCCGAGACCTTTTTTGACGAAAACGGCGAGATCCGGGGATACACCGCCCTGTTTTGCGGCTGGTTAACGGAACTTTTCGGGATTCGCTTTGAGCCTGCCGTTTATGAGTGGGGTGATTTGATTGACGGACTGGAATCGGGTGCGATTGATTTTTCCGGCGAATTGACAACCACGGAGGATCGCCGGAAGATCTATTTTATGACCGATGCCATTGCCGAACGTTCAATTAAGTTTATGCGGATCGCGGGGAGCGAAGAGTTATCCGATATAACAAAAAGACGGCCTCCGCGTTATGCGTTCCTGGGGGGCACAATCACGCCCGGCCTTGTGCTGCCCCATATCAGAGACCATATTGAAACTGTCTTTATTAATGATTACCGGACAGCATATTCCATGCTGAAAAATGATGAAATAGACGCCTTTTTTGACGAAGGCATTGCGGAGGCCGCTTTCGATGTTTACGGGGACGTAAAGGCGGAAGAATTTTTCCCGCTGATCTACGGGCCGGTTTCCCTTGCAAGCCGAAACCCGTCGCTGGAACCGGTAATCTCCATTGTTCAAAAGGCGCTTCAGAACGACGGTATGTACCATTTGATCGAATTGTATAACGCCGGGCAGCAGGAATACATGAGGCACAAATTTTCGCTGCAGTTGAACAAAGAGGAACAGTTATACATACGGGAACATATCAACAGCGGAAATGCCGTGCCGGTATTGTTTGAATACGACGCGTATCCTATCAGTTTCTACAACAGCCAGGAAAAGGAGTGGCAGGGCATTGCCATCGATGTAATAAAGGAAATTGAAAACATCACGGGCCTGTCTTTTATGCGTTTGAATGACGGCATTACCGAATGGCCGGAACTTCTGAATATGCTTGAAACCGGAAAAGCTTCCATGATTACCGAACTGATCCGTTCGGCCGAACGGGAGGACCGTTTCCTCTGGACGGATGAATCATATCAGACCGATTATTATGCGCTTCTGTCCAAATCAGATTTTCCGGATCTTAAAATTAATGAGGTTCTCTATAACAGGGTAGGGCTCATTCAGGGCTCGGCCTACACCGAATTGTTCCACAGATGGTTTCCGGATCACGCGGACACGGTAGAATACCGCAACATGGATGATACCTTTGCCGCGCTGGAAAACGGTGAGGTGAGTCTCGTTATGGCAACGCGGAATTTGCTTCTCAGCATCACAAATTACAGAGAACAGGCAGGCTACAAGGCAAATATCATATTCAACCGGTCTTTTGATTCTCTGTTCGGCTTTAATATCAACGAAACCCGGCTGTGCTCCATTGTTGATAAAGCATTGCGCATGATTGATACAAACAGTATCGCCGAACGCTGGACGCGCAAAACTTTTGACTACCGTGTCAAGCTGGAGCGGCAGTTGATGCCCTGGATCATCGGGGTTTCCGGTCTCCTGTTTTGCGTTCTTATCCTTCTGGTTGTTATGTTCTACCGGAACCGTCAGGAAGGCAGGCGGCTTGAGAAGATCGTGCAGGATCGTACCGCCAAGCTTGTCAGGCGGGATGAACTTTTGTATACCGTAAACGATGCCGCGGCAATTCTGCTTGCCTCCGGTACGGAGGAATTGAAAAACGCCATTGACGGCGGAATTGAGAAGATTGCGCACAGTGTGAATGTTGACCGTATAAATGTGTGGCAGAATAATCTAAGAGATGACGGACGGCTCTATTACACCTGTATCTATGAATGGAAGAGTGAGGGTACGCCGGTGCACTCAGGCGGGAAGATGGATTTTTCGTATCAGGATACGCTTCCCCAATGGGAAAAAATGCTTGCCGGCGGATGGAGCATAAACGGTCCGATTGGCAGTTTTCAGGAAGAGGAACGCGCCACGCTGGAACCATACCACATCAAATCCATTCTGGCTGTTCCTGTATTCCTGAAGAGTGTCTTTTGGGGTTTTACCAGTTTCGATGATTGCCGTCTGGAACGCAGTTTTCCGAAAGAGGAGGAAAACATCCTCAGATCGGCGAGTCTTCTCATTGTGAATGCCATACTGCGAAATGAAATGGCGCAGAATGTCCGGAATGCCCTGAAGACTGCCGAAGCCGCCAGCCGCGCAAAAGGCGATTTTCTGGCGAACATGAGTCACGAGATCCGCACACCGATGAATGCCATCATCGGTATGACCTCCATAGGTAAAGCGTCCTCCGATATAGAACGGAAGGATTACTGTCTCGTAAAAATTGAGGATGCTTCAAATCATCTTCTGGGCGTTATCAACGATATATTGGATATGTCAAAAATAGAGGCAAATAAATTTGAACTTTCCCCCGCGGAGTTCAACTTTGAAAAGATGCTCCAGCGGGTAGTTAATGTTATTAACTTCCGGGTGGGAGAGAAACAGCAAAGTTTTACCGTGCATATCGACAGGAAAATTCCCCATACCCTGATTGGAGACGACCAGCGGCTGGCCCAGGTGATTACCAATCTTTTGAGTAACGCGGTAAAATTTACGCCGGATCACGGTTCCATCACGCTGGATGCGGATTTTGTGAAAGAGGAAGACGGCCTCTGTTCCATTCAGGTCAAAGTAAAAGATACCGGCATAGGTATCAGCAAAGAACAGCAGTCCGGTCTCTTTCATTCCTTCCAGCAGGCCGAAAGCAGTACCTCCCGCAAATTCGGCGGAACAGGACTGGGGCTGGCAATTTCAAAACGTATCGTAGAGATGATGGACGGAAAAATATGGATCGAATCCGAACCGGGTAAAGGCTCAACCTTTGTATTTATAGTACGGGCCGGCCGCGGCAGGGAAGAAAGGCGGAGTCTTTTAAGCCCGAATGTGAAGTGGAAAAATATCCGTATCCTGGCGGTTGATGATGATCCTGAAACACGGAATTATTTTGCCGAGATTGCCCAGTCTTTCAATATTTACTGTGATACCGCGGCAGGCGGGGATGAAGCCGTCTCGCTTATTGAACAGAAGGGCGCTTATGGTATCTATTTTGTTGACTGGAAGATGCCCGGCATGAACGGTATGGAATTAACCCGTAAGATAAAGGAAAGTAATCCTGATAACTCCGTTGTAATTATGATCTCCGCGACGGAATGGAGTGTAATTGAGGAAGAGGCTAAAGCCGCGGGGGTTGACAAGTTCCTGCCCAAACCCCTTTTCCCTTCCGCCATAGCCGATGTGATTAACGAATGTTTGGGCGTGGACAGCCTGCCCGATGAGAAAGCGCAGCCGGAAATGGACGGCATCTTTGAGGGATACCATTTATTGCTGGCTGAGGATGTTGAAATTAACCGGGAAATAATACAGACGGTTTTGGAACCGACACACCTGACCTTTGACTGTGCGGAAAACGGCATGGAGGCGCTGCGGATGTTCGCTGAAGCGCCCGAAAAATATGATATGATCTTTATGGATGTGCAGATGCCTGAAATGGATGGCTATGAAGCCACACGGAAAATCCGGGCGCTTGATATTCCCAAAGCAAAACAAATCCCCATTATTGCCATGACCGCCAATGTGTTCCGGGAGGATATTGACAAATGCTTTGAGGCCGGAATGAACGGTCATGTGGGTAAGCCGCTGGATTTTGATGATGTATTATCGATTCTGCATAAATATCTGAATACCAATTGACGGAAAAAATAATATACAATATACTATTGTAATGAAAGAGATGATTTACCGCGCAATCGGTAAAACGGACATGTCTGCCAGCGTCATAGGCCTGGGTACGGAGCATCTTGACGGGAAACCTTACGAAACAGCGGACGAAGTTATCGGCGCCGCCATGGAACACGGCGTCAACATCATGGATCTCTTTATGCCCGGCGAAACCGTGCGCGGCAACATAGGACGCGCCCTCAGGGGAAAACGGGACAAAATGCTCATTCAGGGGCACATCTGTTCCACCGATATCAACGAACAGTACGACAGAAGCCGGGATCTCAAAACCATACGGAAATATTTTGAAAACCTTCTTCGCTGCCTCGACACGGATTATATCGACTTCGGCATGTTGTTTTTTATCGACAGCGAAAAAGATTATTCCGAAGCCCTTGAAGGCGATGCCCTGCGCTATGCCCTGGAACTGAAAGAGAAGGGCGTCATCAGGGCCATAGGGGCAAGTTCCCACAACCCTCTTGTCGCGCGGCGGGTAGTGGAAACCGGTATTGTTGACCTCCTTATGTTCAGCATAAATCCTGCTTTTGATATGGCGCCGGGCGGAATTGATGTACTTGACTATCTTGGAGAGGCGGCGATTGATTACGAAAAGAACATTGATTCCGGCAGGGCTGCCCTGTACCGTCTCTGCGAGCGGAAAGGCGTGGCCATCACGGTGATGAAGACACTCGGCGCGGGGAAGCTCCTCTCTCCAAAATACACCCCCTTTGCAAAGCCTCTTACCGTTCCGCAGTGTATTCACTATGCGCTCACAAGGCCCGCGGTGGTCAGCGCCCTTGTGGGTTACTCAAACCGCCGGGAAGTGCTGGAAGCGCTGCAGTACCTTGACGCGGACGAAGCGGATAAGGATTACAGCGCCGTTATTGACAAGTACCAGGGTGATTTCAAGGGTAACTGCGTATACTGCAATCACTGCCTTCCCTGTCCTTCCGGCATCAACATCGCGGAAGTAAATAAATACTTTGACATCGCCGTTCTTGATGAGGCAAACATTCCGCCGGGCGTTCATGCTCATTATAAGGCCCTTGAAAAACACGGCGCCGACTGTATCTCCTGCGGAAGCTGCGAAAAGAGATGCCCCTTCTCGGTGCCGGTTGTAAAGAACATGGAAAAGGCGGGAATGCTTTTCGGTTTTTAAAAACGCTCTGCTGCCCGGATTCGGGTTTATCCGTGCAGAATAACGGCCACATCATTGACGTTTGTACCCGTGGGCCCCGTTTTGACCAGGGCGTTTATCGCCTCAAGCCCATGATACGCATCGTTGTTGTCGAGGATTTCCTGTAATTTAAGACCCTTTGCCCCAAGGCGTTCCACGGTTCTGCCGTCCACAATACCGCCCGCGGCGTCGGTCGGACCGTCGGTGCCGTCGGAACCTACCGAGAAAATCAAAACGTTTTCCATGCCGGCAATGCCTTCGGCCGCGGCCAGAACCAATTCCTGATTGCGCCCTCCCTTGCCATTGCCTTTAAGGTGAACTACCGTCTCTCCGCCAAGGATGAGGGCGCAGGGCCGCTTGAAGCCGCTGGAATCGCGCCCTATTCTCCGGGCCATTGCCGAAATAAGCCTTCCTGCCTCCCTTGCCTCGCAGTTCATGTCATCGCAGAGTATGTACGGCGTATAGCCAAGCGCTTTGGCGATACCGGCGGCGCTTTGACAGAGGGTTCGCACACTGCCGGTAATTACCGATTCAACATTATCCAGGGTTTTGGGCGTTTCGTTTTCAAGATACGAACCAATCGTGCCGTTCAGCTTAAGCCTGTATTTTTTTACCACGCTGCGCGCGTCTTCCGCGGTGGAAAGGTCGGGCGCGGCAGGACCCGAAGCAATGGAATCAAGCCTGTCGCCGAGTACGTCGGAGAGCACCACGGTGAATACCTTTGCCGGGGCGCATATCCGGGCAAAGCGTCCGCCCTTTACCGAAGAAAGCCGCTTGCGTATCATGTTGATTTCGACAACATCCGCGCCGCTTGAAAGCAATTGCCTGTTTACATCGACAATATCTTCAAGGGTGATGCCGGGCAGGGGTTTTTCAAACAGGGCCGAACCGCCCCCCGATATAAGGAAAAGCAGTTCGTCCCCCTCTTTAAGACTGCCGGCCATTTCAATGGCCGCCTCTGCGCCGCGTATCGTGTTTTCATCGGACAGGGGATGACCCGCCTCAATGATCTCTAGGCCGGGGATGGGTTTTTCCGCATGACCGTATTTGGTAATCACAATCCCTTTTTTTATGCCGTTGCCCAGTTCCTCTTTTGCCGCCCGGGCCATAGTCCACGCCGCCTTGCCTATTGCCGCCAGGTAAATGTCCCCGGAAAACCTGTGGTTTTTAAGCGCGTTACATACGGCGGCCCGGGGCAGATTTTCCTCAATAGACTTGTCAATAAGCGTTTGAGCGTCACTGTAAAGTTTTTCCATCATACGATCCTTGGGAGCCGCGCACGAATAAAATGCCATGCATTTTACTGTAATTCCGTATTCTTCTTGTATAATATTTCAAGGTGTAGTAATATTTTCTCATGCGCTACGCCAAACCGGCCTTGAGCGCATGTTCCGGTAATTATAGGGACAGTTTTGGCTTTGTCAAGGCACCCAGCAGCTTAAATGTCAAGTCTTCATGAGTAAAAAGGAGTGTCTATGAAATTAAAGTACCGTTTAAGTCTCATCGTGATCGCGATATTGGTGGTAGTCATAGCTGCCCTGTCGCTCATCCTGCTCAACCGATCCTCTTCGCTGCAAATGTCCGCCGCCCTGGAAAGCCAGGAACGCCTCGCCGCGCAGGAAGCCGCCATTATCCAGAAGCGCTATGAAGGGTATCTGCAAATCGTGGGCACCCTGGCGGATATGATGGCCGATTATGATCTGACCGAAGCGGGACAACAGCGTAATCGCTTCGATCCGCTTTTGCATTCGGTCCTGGAATCCGAAGAGCAAATCATAGGCGTGTACGCCGTGTTTAAATCCAACACCATAGATGCCGGCTGGGATCCTTCATTTGCCGGAACTTCCGGCAATACCGAAACCGGCCAATACGCTTCCTGGTATACCCGGCGTTCCGGGCAGATTGAACACCTGATCTACAACGACATACAGACGGTGCTGGACATCCTCAAGGGGCCTGACGCTCGCAAAGAAATAATCTATGATCCCACGCCCCAAACCGTGGCCGGCAGGGCTACCTTTACGGTCAAGATCAGCGCGTCCATAATTAACCGCCGGACGGGCGAAGTGGTAGGCCGGGTTGGGGTTAACGTGGACACCGCGGAGACCCAGCCCGTGGTGGACGCGACTATTGAGGAACACCATGAGATAGCCTCCATGTCGGTCTACTCCCGTAACGGAACCATTGTTGCCAGCGGCGCTCCCAATCAGGTGGGCCGGCTTCTCAGCGACGCTCAAAGGGCGCTCTTCAGCGCCGACACCGACGCGGCGCTGAGAGCCGTGCTAAACGGAGAAAAACGCCGGTTCAAGAATTATTCGGAAGTTCTGGACGCGGAACTGGAAATAATTCTCTACCCCTTTGTCATCGGTGAAACCGGGACAAGCTGGACCTTGATGTTGGGCACCGAAGATCATGTAATCCTGGCGCAGATTAATCAAATGATCGTTTTTACCATCATTATCGCTGCTGCTGCGATTATCCTTACGGCGGCGATTATCTTCCTGGTTTCTATCAGCATTACCAAACCCATTGTCAACGTGGCCCTCACCCTCAAGGACATATCCGAAGGCGAGGGGGATCTCACCAAAACTGTTGATTTCCATGCAAAAGACGAAATCGGCGCCCTCGCCCGTTACTTCAACGCAACCCTGGATAAGATCAAACAGCTGGTCATCATCATCAAAAACCGGTCCGGCGCCCTCTCCGATATTGGCGCTGAACTGGCAAACAACATGACCGAGACCGCCGCGGCCGTCAACGAGATAACCGCCACTATCCAGAACATCAAAGGCCGGGTGATCAACCAGTCCGCCAGCGTTACTGAAACCAACGCTACCATGGAGCAGA
>JAISEB010000327.1 GCA_031264395.1 Treponema sp.
GGCAGGTTCCTGGGGGCCCGGTACGTCATCACCGGCCAGTTTATGGACCTGGGGGACCGCTGCCGTTACCGCCTTAACGGCATCAACGTGGAAACGGCCCGGCACGAAAGCTCCACCCGTCTGAATGTGCGGAACGACCGATCTTTCAAACAGATGTTCGCCGCTCTGCAAAAGGCCGCGCCGATAGTCCATACCGCAAGCTACGGCACGGGTGGAACGGCCGCTCCCCGGACTGCCGGGGCCTTTCTGGACCGGGGCATCATGTTCGCCGGCCGGGGGGAATACGACTTGGCAATTGCGGACTTCAGCGAGGCTGTTAGGCTAGACGGGGAGTATACAGCGGCGTATCGCAACCGCGGCTATGCATACTCCGACAAAGGGGACTACGATAACGCTATCGCCGACTACACCCAAGCGATCCGGCTCGATCCGGATTACGCAGGGACGTATGTCCTTCGCGGTATTGTGTATGAACGCAAAGGGGATAGTGATAACGCTGTCGCCGACTATACCCAGGCGATCCGGCTCGATCCGGATTACGCAGGGGCGTATGGCTTGCGCGGTTTTGTGTATGGCGAGAAAGGGGACTACGATAAAGCGATTGCCGACTTCAACCAGGCGATCCGGCTCGATCCGAATGACACGGGGGCGTATGCCGGCCGCGCCAATGCGTATTCTAACAAAGAGGATTATGACCATGCCGCTGCGGACTACACCCAGATAATTCGGCTCAATCCGAATGACTCGGAGACTTATCGAGTGCGCGGTACCGTGTATCACGACAAAGGGGACCTGGACAAGGCCATCGCCGACTACACCCAGGCGTTGCGGCTCAATCCGAACGATGCGGATGCGTATGCCTTTCGTGGCAATGCGTATCACGACAAAGAGGACTACGACCGGGCCATTGCCGACTGCACCCAGGCGATCCGGCTGAACCCGGAGAATGCGTTCGCGTATCTCATGCGCGGCAACGCGTATGGAAACAAAAGGGATTACGATCTGGCCGTCGCGGACTACACTCAGTCGCTGCGGCTGAACCCGAATCAGGCGGGAGCGTACAGGAACCGCGGCAGGGCGTATACCGATAAGGGGGACTATGACCAAGCCATTGCCGACTTTAGCCAGGCGATCCGGCTGGACGGGGAGGATGTACAGACGTATTTCAACCGCGGATGGGCGTATCTCGACAAAGGAGACTATGACCGGGCTATTGCCGACTTTAATCAGATAATCCGGCTGGTCCCGGACTTCGCTGCGGCGTATGGCAGCCGCGGCATTGCGTATGCCAGCAAGGAAGATTACCGGCGAGCCCGGGTGGATTGGGAGCAGACGTTGCGGCTCGATCCAAATGATGCCCAAGCCCGGGCGAACCTTGAGCGGTTGCGGCAGATGGGGCAGTAATTCTCCATTTAAAACAACCACAAACTACTCGAACGAAAGAGGAAGAGATTACCACAAAAAGGCGAAGAAGTTTTTAAGGGAAAACCGCTCTTTTCCCTTTACTTTTTCGACCTATTCGACCTTGTGGTTAAAAATTCTTCTTTCCGGCAAAGAAAGGAGAGATTTCAGGGTTACATTGCGAAATATCGAAGCAAACATTCGTATCTGTTTTTCGTTAAATGGAGAATTACTGAGATTTCTTGGAGAGGGGGACTTTTCGGTTCTGCGGCTCCCTAAATTCGTCCCAGCCTTTTTTCCGCTTCCCTCCGGCTGATGCCTTTCCGGGCGGCCCAGTCGCCGATCTGATCATCGTTAAGGCGGCCCACGCCAAAGTAATATGCTCCGGGGGCGGCAAAATACATGCCGCATACGGAAGCTGCGGGAATGATCATCGCCGTTTCGGTTAGTGTAAGGCCGCAGCGTTTTTCCGTGTCCAGGAGTTCAAAGGCCGTTTTTTTGTCCCAGTGATCGGGACAGGCGGGATACCCGAAAGCCGGCCGTATGCCGGTGAACGCGCCCCTGAATATTTCTTCGGCAGACAGCGTTTCGTCCGGGGCATAACCCCACCATTCCCGCCTGACCCTCATGTGTATTTCTTCGGAAAAGGCTTCCGCCAGGGTATTGGCAATGCTGGCAAGCAGTATGGAGCTGTAATCGTTGTTTTGTTTCCGGTATTCTTCCGCCGTTTCGGTAAGGCCAAAACCGGCGCTGAGCGCGAAGAGTCCTATCCAGTCGTGACCGTCCTCTTTGCCGGGCGGGCGGCCGGCTGTGGGCATAATAAAATCCGCAAGACAGGCGTTGGGGCCTCCGGCCCGTTTCTTCTCCTGATTCCTGGGAAAACAGAAGCGGGATATTTCGGACATTTCTTTTCCGTAAATGACAATATCGTCCCCGTCGGAAAGTGCGGGAAAAAAACCGACGGTTCCCCGGAGCTTCAGAATTTTTTCCCGGACGATCTTGTTCAAAAGCCCGCCGGCTTCTTCCATCAACTTTTCCCGGGCATTTCGCCTTTTTTTCCTGTCCACAACAGTATACGCGGACGGATAGGTTTCTTCCGCCAGATCCCAAGTTTGAAGGAAAGAGGACCAGTCTATATACGGGATAACACGATCCGCGGGGTAATCATTGAACGCGAGAATTTCCCCGGTCTTAGGTTCCACCGGAATGTTAAATCCCATCGGTATTTTATTTTTTCTGGCGTCGTCGACGGGAAGAAGTTCGACGTTGTTTTTGATCTTTTCATGCTGCAGCACGGCGTTACGGTAGGATTCTTCAAGTTTTTCAAGGAAGCGGCTTTTTTCGGTGCTGGAAAAAAGGGAACGGACAACCTCCGCCGAGCGCCCGGCATCGGGCACATACACGACGGGGCCCGAATACACGGGGGCTATTTTCAAACTGGTGTGGGCAAGGCTTGTTGCCGCGCCTCCTATGAGCAGGGGAATTTTCATGGCGTGCGTTTCCATTTCCCGGGCCGTGTTGATCATCTCGTTTAATGAGGGGGTAATAAGCCCCGAAAGGCCCACGATACCGGCGTTTTGTTTTTTCGCCTCTTCGATTATTTTTTCCGCGGGAACCATGACCCCCAGATCGGCAATGTTATAACCGCCGCATCCCAGAACCACCGCGACAATGTTTTTTCCTATGTCGTGGACATCGCCCTTTACCGTGGCAAGGAGTATTCCCGGACCGGTTTCCTCCGTTCCGGTCTTTTCCGCTTCCAGATACGGTTCCAGAACCGCCACGGCCTTTTTCATTACCCGCGCGCTGCGGATAACCTGGGGAAGGAAGAGTTTTCCTTCGCCGAATCTGTCTCCCACTTCTTTCATGCCCCGCATAAGAACCGTTTCCACAATGTCGAGGGTCCGGCCGTATTTTGGCCGCAGTTCCAGCACGTCTTCTTCAATGTGAGCGTCATTGCCGTTTATCATGGCGTATACAACGCGTTCTTCGGGGGGAAGATTTCTCCATTCACCGGCCGGTTTTTTTTCCGCTGCGGGTTTGTCCTGCGTTTTTTCCGCCAAGGCGAGGAGGCGGCCGGCCGGATCTTCGCCTTTACCCCGGCAGAGTATTATATCCTCGGCGGCTTCCCTCAGCGCCGGATCTATCTCGTCATAGGCAAGGAGGCTTCCCGGATTTACAATGGCCATGCTGAGCCCCGCCCCGGCGGCGTGTTTAAGAAAGACCGCATGCATTGCCTCCCGCACCGTGTCGTTTCCCCGGAAACTGAAGGAAAGGTTTGAAACGCCGCCTGAAATTCGGGCGCCGGGACAGTGTTCCCGTATCCATTCGCAGGTTCGTATAAAGTCCAGCGCATAGCCGTCGTGTTCGGGAATGCCGGTTGCTATGGCAAGGACATTGGGATCAAAGACAATATCGGAAGCGGGAAAGCCGCTGTTAATAAGGAGGTCCCAGGACCGGCGGGCAATTTCTATTTTACGTTCATAACCGGCAGCCTGGCCTTTTTCGTCAAAAAGCATGATCACGGCGGCGGCGCCGTAACGTCGGGCCAAGTGGGCGCGGCGGAGGAATTCTTCTTCTCCTTCTTTAAGGCTGATGGAATTGATGAGCCCTTTTCCCGGTACGCATTTAAGAGCCGCCTCTATTACTTCCCAGCGGGAACTGTCTATCATTACGGGAACGCGGGCAATGTCGTTTTCCTGGGACGCCAGGGCAAGGAATGTTTCCATGATCTTTTCCGCGTCCAGAAGGGCGTCGTCCATGCAAATATCTATTACATCCGCCCCCGCGTTGATCATTTCCCTGGCAATATTCAGGGCGTCATTGTATTTTTCTTCTTTAAGGAGACGCAGAAATTTCCGGCTTCCGGCAGTGTTGGTGCGTTCGCCAATAATGGTAAAGGAAGATCCCCGGAGGGGTTCAAGCCCGGCGAGAAAAGCCTCTGGCCGTACCGCCGGAATTTTACGGGGCTTGCGGGATTTGGCCCTTCCGGCAATGACGGCTATATGGGCGGGCGTAGAACCGCAGCAGCCTCCGGCTATGTTGATGATCCCTTCCGCCATGTATTCTTCCAGACGGTCCGCCATGAAGACGGGATTTTCACCGTATTCGCCCGATTCATTGGGAAGCCCCGCGTTGGGATGAACGCTGACAAGACAAGGGGCAAAGGCGGCAATATTTGCCGTGTAGGGCTTGAGCCGCTCCGCGCCGAAAGAACAGTTAAGGCCGATGGACCAGGGGTTTGCATGGGACACCGATATATAGAAGGCTTCGACCGTCTGGCCCGAAAGAAGCCTTCCTCCTTCGGAAACGCTGGCGGAGATCATAAGAGGAATGCCGCCGCTTCCCTTCCTTTCTTCCAGTATCCGTTTAACCGCGGCTATAGCCGCCTTGGCGTTAAGGGTATCGACAACCGTTTCTATGAGCAGTATATCCGCGCCCCCGTCCAGAAGCCCTCTGGCGTTGTCGTAATAGGCAGTTTCAAGTTCGTCCCATGTTATGGCCCGTTTGGCGGGTTCCTGTATGTAGGGAAATATACCGGCGCTCTTTGCGGTGGGCCCCATGCTTCCCGCCACGAAACGGGGCTTGTCCGGCGTTGAAAATTTGTCCGCCGCCTTCCGGGCAAGGCCAGCCGCCGCGGCGCTTAGTTCCAAGGCAAGATCCCCGATTCCGAAATCCGCGAGCGATACGGATGTGGCGTTGAAACTGCAGGTTTCAATAATATCCGCCCCGGATCGCAGATACGCTTCGTGTATTCCCGAAATAACCCAGGGGCTTGTTATGCACAGAAGATCGTTGCAGCCGGAAAGCGGCGCGGGATGATCCAGAAAACGCCTGCCCCGGAAGTCTTTCTCGGTAAGTTTGAAAGACTGAATCATGGAGCCCATTGCGCCGTCGAGCATGATGATCCGTTCGGCGGCTATGGCGTCAAGCTGTTCCCGGGTATTCATATACATACACTCTAATTCGGGGAATGAAAAAATGAAAGTCCGGCGAAAGCGAAGCCCGGCGTTCCCGCCTTGGAGTTTTGCGGCTCCCGCCCCGCACGTTACCCCCGAACATCCGTAATATGCCGCAAAACTCCCCAGCGAATGCGAAGCGGAGCTTTACTCCGCTTCGCATTCGCCCTTGACCTTGCCGTTTTTTCCGTCTACATTTCTCAAGGGCCCGCCCCGGCGGGTCCGGGAGTAAAAAATGGACATTTGGCGGGAAAGCTTTCCGCTTCGATTTGGAGCGGT
>JAISEB010000003.1 GCA_031264395.1 Treponema sp.
ATTCTGGACGAATGGGGGCTTCCCGCCCGCATCCGTAATCCGTGGATTCGTTCTCTTCCCTTTGCCGAAAACCGCAAACCTTCCATGGCGGAACTTAAAACGGAACCGTCTTCAACCAAAGACGCGGAGGCGTACCTTTACCTTGGAAGTCCCTCCGTGGAATTTTTCCGGGACAGCGCGTTCCGTACTGATGTGCGGGGATTTACTTCCGTCCAGATAGACACGGCAATGGAGGCGGCGTTCGGCGGCGGCCTTGACTTTCGTTTTGGCAGGAGGAACGTACTTGCCGTTGAAGGGTTCTATACGGGGGGAACGCTTCCTCCAAGAAAAAGCGGGGCGTGGTTTTCCGAAAGCCCGCCGCTTCCCGAAAGGGATTTCCGCCTGTACGCCGCGGGGTTTTTTCTTGACACCCCGTTTTTGGCCGTCAGTTCCGACTGGGCTTTCTCCGATACCTGGGCCTACGGCAGGGACCTGTACGGAAACCTGGGAATACAGTTCGGGAATTTTTTCCCCTTTGCCGGGGGAACATGGCGGCTTTCCTTTGCCGCCGACGGGGCGGGAAACCGCTACACGGGAAGGGACGGTTCCAATCCGGGGGCGGCTTTCCGGGGCGGCGGTAAATTCGAGTGGAAGGGAAAACGGAGCAGCCTCTTCCGCATAAGTACAAACCTCCGCGCTCCGGCAATGGGTGAAAAATTTAACCGGAGTTCATCCGCCGTGTATGTCCGTTTTCCGCCGCCCCCCGCGCGGAGCCGCACGGGAGGCGCTCCGGGCGGGGGGAACTTTCCCCTAAGAATTACGCGCTTTTCCCTTGACGCCGCAAGGGACGGACGGGACGCCGCGAAGATACTCGACAGCATGAGCGGCTCGCTTTCCCTTTCGCTAAACGCGGGACACGGAAGCGCCGTTCCTCCCCTGGGCATTACTCTTTCGGGATCGGCCGCCGGAATGGCGGAGGGGGAGTTACGGTCGCCCTATCCCGTTTCCGCCGGACACCGTTTCGATTCCGCCCGCGCCGGCTGGGAATTTTTGTGGTCCCCTTCCGGAAAGCCCCTGCGCATTCCGGGAACGTTTCAATTCAGGACCCGCGCGGGATACACGATGCGGGACAAAAAAGATCCGTTCTGGGATCTTTCATTTTCCACGGCCCTGCGTTTCAAGTACGGCAGGCTCAGCGTCAAAATAGCCGCGCCTGAAATATCCGAAAGAAAACCGTTCCTTGATCCCGGCGTTTGGGACTACACGCTTTCCTGGAACCTGCACGGCTCTTTTGGCCGGGATGCAAAATAGGGTTGTTCATGTTCAACGGCTGAAGTTTTAGTTCCGCCTAAAAACCCGATCCTGTTTTTACCGAAAGGCCCGCCCCGGCCGCGGTGGTGTATTCGGCGTCGGGGGGATATTCGAATTCGACGCCGTACATCCCGGTGATGACGGAAAGGACCTGTTTTCCTATCGGGTTATTGCTGCCCCTTCCCGTGACGATGACACGGTCAAGGTTTTTGCTTTTCGCGGCAAAAACCGACAGCATGCCGATGACCTGATAGGCCATGTTTAAAAGCCCCCTGGCAATGTCGCCCGGAGCGGCGGAATCGAGCATTTTGCCGAAATTGCTCGCGGTAGTCTCTCCGCCCAGAAAGCTGAGGCGCGTGTCCATGATGTCTTCCAGCAGCAGATCCACCTGCTTCAGGTTTCCCCCCGCCGCGAGCGCCATGATTCCGCTGAAATCGGATACGGGGAGAAGTTTTTTGGCAAGCCCCTGAACGGTGCCGCCTCCGACGCCGGAGCCGCCCAGGTGGACAATGAAGTTTTCTTCCGCCTCGATGATCGCCGTACCGGTTCCCACATTGGCGATGATGATATGATCCTTTCCCGAAAGGAACATTCCCCCTATGCCTATGGCGGTGATCTCGTCTACCCGCCGCGTCGGGATTCCGAAAATCTCCGCGCCCAGCTTTGACGAACCCGCGCCGGTAATAATGATCCCTTCAATGTCGGACATCCTGATGCCGTTTTCAAGAACAAGCTTTCCAAAGGCCCCGGTAGCGGACGTTACCGCGTCGGCGGCGCGGGTTTTGATTTTCTTTATAAGTTTCCCGTTTTCAACGGAGACAGCCTTGGTGGTGGTACTGCCTATGTCTATGCCTATTATCATTGCGCCTCCTTTTTTTAAACGTTGCGCCACTATACCGGAAAAACGGAGAAAGGTTAAGGCGCGCTCGGGGAGGCGGACGGCTTCAGTCTACAACAAGCTCCCAATAGCCGACGTCAAGCCACCTCCCGTGCTTGAAACCGATTTCCCTGAAACAGGCGATCCGCGTAAAGCCGAATTTTTCCTGCAAAGCCACGCTCCGCTCGTTGGGCAGGGTAACGGCCGAAACAACCGTGTGGAGTTTCATTTTCCGGGCCGCTTCCAGAAGATGTTCCAGAAGCTCTGTCCCTATTCCTTCACCCTGCCTGTCTTCCTTTAGGTAGATGGAAAGTTCCGCCGCGAAACGGTAGGCCGAACGGTCCCGGTAGGCGTTTAGATAGGCGTAGCCTGAAATGCCGCCCTTTTCCTCGCGGACAAACCAGGGGTATTTGGCGGTAACGGCGCCGATGCGCCGTTCCATTTCGGAAGGATAAAGCGGCTCTTCCTCAAAGGTAATGACCGTGTTTTTTATATAGTGATTGTAGATGCCGCAGATTGCGGCGGCGTCTTCAGGGCGTACCGGACGTATCATGGTTTGTTATAATCCGCATGTTTCCTCCGCGTCAATGGACACGTTCCTTTTGTATTGTCATACTTTTCACCATGAAACCAATGCGAAGAAAGGACAGGGAAATTTCTGCCGAAGAAGCCCTGGCCGTAGTTGACAAGTGCGTCTATGCCGTCCTTTCGACGGTGAACGAAGATCTTTCGCCCTACGGGACGCCTCTTTCCATAGTACGGGACGGCGGAGAGATCTACTTCCACTGCGCCCGCGAGGGCCGCAAGATTGAAAACCTTGCAAGGGACAGCCGGGTGTGCCTTGTCTGTGTCGGGGACACCCGGGAGCCGCCCGATAATTTCACCGTGGAATATGAATCCGCCGTTGTCTTTGGAAAAGCCCGCGAGATTACCGGGGACGGGGAAAAAATGCGCGTCCTCCGCCTTATCTGCGAACGGCACACCCCGGCAAACATGGCGGCCTTTGAAACGGAGGCGGCGCGGGGCCTTGCCGCGACATCCGTGTGGGGTGTCAGCATAGACGGTATTTCGGGAAAACGGAATCCGGGCCGCGGCGCGGAAAAACCGCGGCAAACCTGAGCGGCGCTTCCGCCGGTATTCCGAACCGGGCGGAAAAACCGCGGCCCTGATGGCTATTCTTGCAGGAGATCCAGCAGCGCGGAAACATCCGCGGGTATGACGCGGAAAGAGGCCCTGTGTTCCATGGCCTTTGCAAGAACCGCCGGCATGGGGACAGGGCCGGTAAGGGGTTCCACCACATCGGCGAATTTTGCCGGATGCGCTGTCGAAAGAACGGCAAGGGGGCTTCCCTCCGGCAGCGATTGGCGCGCCTTGTCCGCCGCCTCCCATCCTACGGCGCTGTGGGGATCGAGAAAATAGCCTGAGTTGAGGCGGACTTCCGCAATGACGCTGCGTGTCTCGTCATCGGTAACCGCGATTCCCTTTATGACACGCCGCATCTGTTCCCATGAAAAATGCGCGGTCATGCGCTCGAAGTTGCTGGGGGCGCCCACGTCCATCGCGTTGGAAATGGTTGCCTGTGAAGACTGCGGGCGGTAACTGCCGCTTTCAAGATAATCGGGAACGGTCCTGTTGACGTTGGTTGCGGCGATAAAGGCGGCGATGGGCGCGCCCATCTTCATGGCGTAAAGGCCGGCGGTTAGGTTGCCGAAATTTCCCGACGGAACGGAAAAAATCACCGGCCCTGAAACCACGAACGGCGCGGCCTGTTTTTGCGCGCCGGAAACGCGCGGCGTCGCTTCCCCGTCGGGATCGGTCCTGCCGGCGGCAGCCCTGCCCGCCGCCGCCGCGTAATAGGCCGCCTGGGGAATGAGCCGCGACACGTTGATGGAATTGGCCGAAGAAAGGGCCGTGCGTTTCCGCAGGGCCCCGTCCGCAAGGGCGGCCTTTACAAGCCGCTGGCAATCATCGAAACTCCCTTCTACCGCCAGCGCGGAAATGTTGCCGCCAAGCCCGGCTATCTGCCTTTCCTGCAGGGGCGAGACCCTTCCCTTTGGATACAGAACGGTAACGGATATTCCCGGTACGCCGAAAAAGCCGTCGGCAACCGCCCCGCCGGTATCGCCCGAAGTGGCGGCAAGGATGCGCAGCGGCTTGTCTTCGCCGCGGCGGAAAAACGCGAAGGCCCGCGCCATGAAACGGGCGCCGAAATCCTTGAAGGCCGCAGTGGGACCATGGAAGAGTTCCAGCACAAGCCTGTCCCCGGCGGGAACAAGAGGCGCGCCAAAGGGATACGCCGAATGGATCATGTCCTCAAGATCCGCGGCCGGTATGTCGGCTTTTACATAGGGCTTTATCGTTTCAAGGGCCGTGTCGCGGTAATTCATGCTCCCAAGGCTTTTTCTTACCGTGTCAGGATACGGGGGAATTTCCTCCGGAACAAAAAGCCCGCCGTCCGGGGCAAGGCCCGCAAGGGCCGCCTCCGCAAAGGAAACGCCGCCGGCCCTGTTTCGCGTGCTGTAGTAACGCATTACCGGAGTTTCCTTCTGAGCCTGCGCCGCCTGTTCCGCCCGGCGTCCGTTTTGCCTTCCGCCGCCGGCTTTTTGCCCTCGTCCGCTTTTTCATCCGGCCCCGGATACAGCCTCACAGGCGCGCCGCCGGGAATGCGCGGCGCAATGACGAGCCAGGCCGCGCCCAGCACGATCATGCCGAAGGAAAGTATCTGCCCTGTGGAAAAACTCAGCGGCGGATGGCTTAAAGCCGGTGAAACCGTACTTTTGACAAATTCAATGCGGTAACCCAAATCCTCGTCCGGCTCCCGGAAATATTCGATGAAGAAGCGGAAAATCCCGTAACCGGCAAAGTAAAGGCCGATAAGAAAACCTTTGAACGGCTTCCGGTTCCTCCAGAACCACACAACAAGCCAGAGGATAACCCCTTCAAAAAGAGCCTCGTACAACTGCGAAGGATGACGGGGCGGATTTATCATTCCGCGCGACGGGGAAATTCCCATGAGCGCCGCGGCGCCGGCAATGTCGTCCCAGTAGGGATTCTCTATGGTTACCCAGCCGCCGGGAAAGATCATCCCCAAAGGCCCGGAAGTAACGCGCCCGTACAATTCCCCGTTGATAAAATTTCCCAGTCTTCCAAAAGTATAGCCCAAAGGAATGCTCGCCGCGTACATGTCGCCGATTTCTCTTGGATCGCGGCGTTTTGCCGCGCACCATACAAGGATACCCAGAACGCCGCCCAGAACGCCGCCGTGGTAGCTCATCCCCATGAGCCCGGTAAATTTACCGTTTTGAAACGGCCAGAACACAAGCCAGGGCTGCCTGCGGTACAGATCGCTGGGCTCGTAAACCAGCGTGGAAAATATACGCGCGCCCAAAAGAAGGCCCAGTATGCCCCAGAGAAACAGCGACGAAAGCTCATCGTCGGTCATAGGAAAACGCCGTTCCCGTATCTGCCGCCGGTAAAGGAAGAAGGCAATGGCAAAGGCGACTATATACATGACGCTGTACCAGCGGAAGGGCAGACCGGGAATTATCTCGGGTTTAAGCCATGACGGAAAATTGACGGCAAGCAACATGGGGAAAGTGTACCCTCCTTTGCGG
>JAISEB010000010.1 GCA_031264395.1 Treponema sp.
TAGCGCAGTATAGAAGGAGGGAAGGGGGGCGCATTTCCATACCGCCGCCCGCAGACAGCCGCATCCTCTCCGCGCCCCCCTGCGGGCAAACCCCGCTACGCGGGTTTTGCCCTACCCCCAAAATGGCGCCAGGCGCCCCTGCGCGCCAAAAAACAGCGCCTCCCCTGTGCGCCAAAATAGCAATTCTCCATTTAACCAAAAACAGATACGATTGTTTGTTTCGATATTCCGCAATTAACCTTGAAATCTCTCCTTTCTTTGCCGGAAAGAAGAATTTCTAACCACAAGGTCGAATAGGTCGAAAAAGTAAAGGGAAAAGAGCGGCTTTTCCTTAAAAAACTTCTTCGACTTCTTCGACTTTTTGTAGTAATCTCTTCCTCTTTCGTTTGAGTAGTTTGTGGTTATTTTAAATGGAGAATTGCTGATGTTTGACAAGCAATATTTGTTTCTTCATTTATCTTCTCCAATAGATATATCAACAGGGCTCTTTTCTTCCAAAAACCCTGGAATTATCGTGTTTTGGGTAAGAACAAGAAACTTCGTCATATCGACGATTTTTTTCTTGTTTTCCGCCGTTAACGTCAAAAAACCGGTATTTAGGGTTTCCGTCATTTTCTTGTCTGCTTCCACAAAAACAACCTTCTTGAAATACTAATACAGAGTATTATATCATACTATAAAAGAATAGTCAATGTTTCTTTTGAAAAAAAATCCGCTCTTTTACCGTGTTTTTCTTCTTGGCTTTTTCATTTTTTTCTACTACTATAGAGCTGTGGACTACTCTATTAACGATAGACTGAAAGAAGCCCGCATTGCCCTCAACCTCTCCCAAAAAGCCTTTTCCAAAGGGATTTTTCTTAAAAGCGGGGGCTATTACGGCGATATTGAAACCCACCGGAATGAAGTCAATGAGCGTATTATAGAGCTGGTTTCGAGCATCTATGGAGTCAACAAGGTATGGTTAAGAACGGGTAAAGGGCAAATGTTTGACAAAAAGATAGACAGTCAGCTTGAGGAAATGACGGTTTTATTTAATCAGCTAAACACCCATTTTAAGGGCTATGTACTGGCCCAGATAAAGCAGTTGATAAAGCTCCAGAATATAAAGGTCGAATAGGTCGAAAAAGTAAAGGGAAAAGAGCGGTTTTCCCTTAAAAAACTTCTTCGACTTCTTCGACTTTCTGTAGTAATTTCTTCACTCTTTCGTTCGAGTAGTTTGCGGTTATTTTAATATGGAGAATTGCTTCCCCCGCATTTCCCGCCTTTTTCCGATGATCGATGAAGCGGCCACCGCCGCGATGATGATCCCGCCGCCCAGAACGGCCCTGAGAGAGGGCTTTTCCCCGGTGACCGCGAATACCCACACGGGGTTAAGGACGGGCTCTATCATGGCGGTGAGCATGGCCTGTACGGCGTGGACCCGTTTGATTCCCCAGGAAAAAAGGAGGGAAGCCGCCCCTATCTGCACCACTCCCATGAAGAGCATGGAGAGGGCCGCCGGGGCCGAAAGGGCGGGGGGATACAGAAAAACAAAAGGAACACAGATAACGGCGCACAAAGCGTGGGAGACAAGCATGGCGTCCTGGGGGTTCCCTTTTTTCATCATGCGCAGGAAGACCGAGTGCGCGCCGAAACAGATCCCGGAAAACACCGCGAGGAGGTCTCCCGCGCGGGAACCTCCCCCTATCCCGCCGCCGAAAAAAAGCGCCATGCCCGCCGCCGTCAAAACCAGCGCGCCCCAGTGTTCCCAGCGGGGCCTTTCCCCCAGCAGCGCCCACCCCAGAAGGCCGGCCCAGACCGGGGCGGTGTACTGCAGCATGATCGCGTTGGCAGGAGAAGTCATCTTGTTGGCGGTGACGAAGGACAGCATGGTAAGGGTATAGGAGACGGCTCCGGCCCAGAAGGGAAAACTGCTTTCGCCTTTTACTTTCGGGGGAAAGGCCGTGCGGACGGCCAGCATAAAAAGACAGGCGGTAAGGCTCCGTACACCTGCGATAACGGCGGGGTGCCAGTCAAGGAGTTTGATGAAAAGGCCGGAGGTACTCCAGAAGAAGGCGCAGAGCAGAATGGCCCCTTCGCCTTTCCAGAATGTTCCGCCGCGCCTCGGGAATAAGGCCTGATGTTGCATGGTTCATCATACAGGCCTGTTTGTTTCCGGGCAACTCTTCCTTAATCCCCTCTTCCTCTTTGCCGATACTAAGAGTGAATGTAATCCGGCGGATTTCGGAGGCTTTAGTGATAAGAGGATGGTTTACCGGCGCCAGCGGCATGCAGGCCCAGCAATGGCGGCTTGACGCCGTGGCGAATAACCTTGCGAACGTGGATGTCGACGGGTACAAACGGGACATGGCGGCCTTCAAGACCTTTCCCCAGCTGCTGCTGAGGCGGACGGATGACGACGGGGTGTACCGCCATCCCTTCGGCTCGGCCGACGCGGCGCCCATCATCGGAAAAATCGGGACCGGCGTTGAGCTTAACGAACTGTACACCGATCTTTCCCAGGGGGCCATGAAGGAAACCCAAAGCGACTTTGACCTTGCCCTTGACGGCGGGGGATTTTTCGCCATCGCCACCCCGTGGGGCGAACGTTACACCCGTAACGGTTCCTTTCAGCTTGGAAAGGAAGGCTTCCTTGAAACCAAGGAGGGCTACCCCGTTCTTGGGGAAAAGGGGCCGGTAAGGGTCAAGGCGAACAATTTTCAGATAGACAAAGACGGCCGCATCTGGATCAACGCGGCCTATGCCGATGATCCTTCCCTCATGATCTCCCGTGAAAACAACACCTGGGAAGAGACGGCCCTTCTTGACACCCTTAAAGTCGTTACATTCGACATAGACCGTTATCTTGAAAAACAGGGGTCAAGCCTGTACCGGGAATCCGAAACGTCGGGGCCCGCCGTTCTTGTTGAAGGCGAAAGACGGCCCGCGGTATTGCAGGGTTTTGTGGAAGCCTCGAACGTTGATCCCGTGATTGAAATGGTACAGATGATAGAAGTGAACCGGGCCTACGAGGCCAACCAGAAAGTCATACAGTCCGGGGATTCCATGCTGGGAACCCTGATCAATCAGGTTATCAGATTCGGCTGAAAAAACCGGAACGGTAAAACACAAGGAGACACATAGTGGTACGGAGCTTATGGACGGGGGCAAGCGGCATGATAGGCCAGCAGGCCAACATCGACACCATTTCGAACAACCTCGCCAACGTGAACACCCACGGCTATAAAATGATGCGGGCGGATTTTGAGGATCTTGTCTACCAGACCGTAAGGACCGCCGGTACTCCGGCGACGGAGGATACCGTTGTCCCTGTGGGCGTACAGATGGGGCACGGCGTGAAGCTTGCCGATACCCAGCGCATATTTACCCAAGGTTCCCCCCAGGCCACCGACGTTTCCACCGACATGGCGATAATGGGGGAAGGCTTTTTCCGCATACAGATGTACGACGGAAGCTGGGCCTACACAAGGAACGGAAATTTCAAGGTTGATATGGACGGCCGCATGGTTACTTCCAACGGCTACTGGGTTCTGCCTGACATCATCATGCCCGAAAATTTTCTTCCCGACACCATTACCGTATCAAAGGACGGCAGGGTCACGGTTAAAGTGGGAGGGCTTAATACGGACGAGCCCATAGACGTGGGCCAGATTGAACTGTACCGTTTTCCCAATCCCGTGGGCCTTACCGCCGTGGGGGAAAATCTCTTCAAGATTACCCAGGCTTCGGGGGACCCCATTCCCGGACGGCCCGGCTACGAGGGAATGGGCCAGATAGAGCACAAGTACCTTGAAATGTCCAACGTGTCCATAGTCCGTGAAATGGTGAATCTTATCGTCGCCCAGCGCGCCTATGAATTCAACTCGCGGACCATACAGACCACCGACAACATGCTGGGAACGGCCACCACGCTGAAAAGGTAGCGGGAAATGAGCATGATCCGCGCGCTGCCCAAGGAGAACAGACGATGCCCCTGAACGGCCCTGCCTCAGTCTACACGGAGGGGGCGCTCCCCCCGGCCGCGGAGCGCCTTGCCTCTTACGTTAATCGCGGCGGCAATGCCGGCCAAGCCAATGCCGTTAACCATAATAACACAGAGGTTAACGCGGGAAAGGGCTTTGCCGGAATATACCGGAAAACCTTCCCGCGGGGGGAGGCGGATAAAGGCGCGGGCCTGAGGGAAGCGGCGCTGGTGGATACCGAAAGCGAGCTTTACAAACAGTGCGAGGCCCTTGAAACCTTCCTTGTAAAAAACCTCCTTACGTCCATGCGCGGCACAATACAGAAATCGGGGCTTATTAACGAAGGCTTTGCCGGAAAGATGTACGAGGACATGCTGTACGACGAATACGCCAAAGACTTTACCAAAAACGCGGGATTCGGCCTTGCCCGCCTTGCCTACCTTGAATTGACCGGCCAGCGCGGACGGCAGGGATAATGGACGTGTTTGGTAACCAGCGCGTTGGAGCCTGAGGGCTAAAGTATTCGCGGCCGGTTCACCCCAGTGAATTGCCCGCGTACACAAAAATATTGTACAGCCCGTGGGCAAACGCGATGCCGTGAAGGGATCTGAAACGGACAAAGACAAACGAAAGAAGAAAGCCCGCGACGGCGGCGTTAAGGCATCCCCAGGGGCCTTCGTAGATGTGGCAGACTGAAAAAAGCAGCGCGGACATGAGTATGATCCTCTCCTGCTTCACGCCGCGATCTTCCAGTTTCCGGTGCAGGTAAAACCGGAAGAAACTTTCCTCAAGATAGCCCGTGCTGAGGCAGGAAAAGATCAGGACAAGCCATCCGGATGCGTTCCCGGGCGCTTCGGCGCGGAAACTTTCGGGGACGACGGGGAACATGGACGAGACGGCGGATATGGTGAATCCTGTCAGTACCATGCCGGGAAACGCGGCGGCAAGGGAGAGGAGATCCCCGAGGCGCGGGAGGCCCGGACCCCATTCGCGGAGGCCTTTGGTCCGGAAGAGGAGATACCAGATCAGGGCCAGTGACGGTATGTTATAGAGGAAGATACGCGCCAGTTCCGAGGAGACGCTGAAAACGGCGGGCCCGGCGGCCGGTCCTGAAAGCAAACCGGAAAGAAAGAGCACGCAATAGAGGATCAGCGGTTCGGCGAAGGCGCTCATGGCTCTGTCCTTTTGACACGCGGTGTGTTTTATGGTATATTATAAACGTATTTCAACACAAAATCCCGGTATTTTTCATAATTGTAACCGGAATTGACTGGGGAACAAAGGGATGCCCTTGTTTACGCTGTTTGCCGTTGTTGCCGTTCTCGGCGTTATAATGCTTGCCGTTTCACGTCCCAAAAAAGAAAAGGGATCCTGGGTGCAGTTTTTTGCCAAAGGGAAAGACGCGGGTTTTTCCTTCAGGGAAATAGAACTGCTGCGCCGCCTTGCGGTCAAGTGCGACATAGCCGATCCCGCGTCCCTGTTCTGGTCGCAGAACCAGCTTGATCTGTGCATACGCTCCATGGTCCGCGGCATCCGCATGTCCGGGGAAAGCGACGATACCGGCACACAGGATTTTCTTTCAAGATTGTACGATTACCGCAAAAAAATAGAGATGGACAAGCCCCGGGTGAAAAAGGGTATTTCCAGTTCCAGGGAGATAAGCGAGGGCCAGCCCCTCCGGGTGCTTGTGACGGGCACGGGGGTCTTCAAGTCCCAGATAATTAAAACGGCAAACCAGTACCTGACCATTTCCCGGCCTGTCAGCACCAAAGTTCCCTCGGGTTTTTCCTGGAGCGGCCAGAAGATTTCGGTGTATTTCTGGCGGGAAGACGACGCGGGCTATGTCTTTGATTCATTCGTGGAAGACGAGGTCTTTTCCAAGGGACTGTCGTCCCTTAAAATAAGTCATTCCGATTCCCTCTTCCGTACGCAGAAACGGAAGTCGGTGCGTATCAAGCTTCATAAATCGGCTTTTCTGTACCTTCGGGGGGAAGATGAAGCGCCGGGGACCATAGAGGCGGCGCCGGGGCTGAAATGTTTTTTGGAGGATCTTTCCGATACGGGCTGCGCCGTTACCATAGGTGGCAAGGCCGCGGCGGGACTGCGGGTAAAGGTGCAGTTTGCCCTGGACAACACGGCGATCAGCATAAGCGGTACGGTACGGTCCGTTGATTTCAAGGAAGAGGCGAACCGTTCCCTTCTTCACATCGAGGCCGATTCCCTTCCCATGGAGACGCGGAATCAAATTCTTGGTGAAGTGTTCGGCATGTTGCCCGAAGAAGACGAGGAGCTTCCCTTCAGGATGCTTGACGAGGAAGCCGGCGGCATAGGAGCCGAGGATGCCTCCAGGGGCGCCGTGTAGGGAAAAAGGATTGGGGAGATGATGATGAAAAAGGGGGAAGGCCGAAAGGGAAGAGTTCCGGCGTTTGCGCTGTGCCTGTTTTGCGTATGCGCGGCCGTTCCGGCCCAGGAAGGCGGGGAGGAAGCGCCCGAGCCTATACTCGTTTCCTACGAACGGCATTTTACGCGGGCGTCGCTTGACGCCAAGGAAGAAGTGCTCCGCGACGCCGCGACCGACGAACAGGCCCGCGCGTTTATCGGCCAGCTTTATGAATTTGCCCTGGCCTTTGTTCTGGAGAACGCCGGGATACTCGGGCAGGACCCCGACATGATAAGCCTTGCCGCCTTTGCCGCGCGGGGCTGCGGGGAGGCCGGCCATACCGCGGCCGCCGGGATCCTTTGGCAGGTGTTCGGCGTTTACCGGGACCCCCTTGTCAGAACCGAAGTGTTAAAGGCGCTGGGAGCCGTGGGGAAGGGGGACCCTTCCGTCGCGGGACGGCTCAACGAATTTCTTTCCGGGGAAACCGGCCGCTACCGTTCCCGTTTGGCCGTAGACTACCTTGCCGTAGAGGCCGCCGCCACCGCTCTGGGCGCGGCCGGGGACGTTTCATCCTATCCCGTCCTTTTTGCCGCCCTTGTCTCGGGGTATCCCGACGGCATTTCCCGCGCGGCGGAAAAGGCCCTCGCGGAACTTGGCGGCGATTACCGCCGCTTTCTTGTCGATATGATAAGAGGGGGCTCCCCGGCGGAAAAACTTGCCGCCTTTAACGCCGGTACGGGCAACGAACGCTTCGGTACGGCGGAAAAGGGGGAAATCGCCGAAACGGCCCTTGACGTGGGTCTGGGACTCGCCGGTGACGCAGGCGGCCGCGGTGAAATAATTTCCCTCCGTTACGCCGCGGTAAACGTTATTGCGTCCCTCCAGTGGAGCCGGGCGAACGCCCTTGTAATACGGCATTTTTATGTTGTGCAGACCGATTATCAGCGGGGCGCCGTTTCAAAGGAGCGCGTACTTGAGGCGGTTGCCTGCATGGGCGCCATGGGTACTTCCGAGGCGGCCCAGGCGCTGGCCCTGCAGATGGGGTATATCAATTCACAGACGGAACGGAACGGCGAATACGACGGCGAAATAACCATGGCCCTGGTAAAGACACTGGGTGAAATGGGTGACAAGGCGGCGTTTGACAATCTTCTTTATATCGGTTATTTATCCTACCCCGAACAGATCAAGGCGGCGGCCAGGGAGGCTTTGAACCGGCTCAAATGGTAGGGAAAAGGCATATTACTCCGGCCCTTTCGGCCGCTTTCGGCGCGGCGCTGTACTATTATCCGGCGGGCCTTTTTGGGGACGGCGGGCTTGGGGGCCGCGCTGTCTTCACCGTTTTCTTCTGCGCCGCCCTTGTCTCCTTTTTCCGCGTGCTTGGGGAAGCGCCCGCCTTCTTTTTTGAAAGCCCCGCCCCGGACGGCGGAGATGCGGGCGGGGAAGAAAGGGAGCGTGCCCGCGCTTTCCGTTTTGCCGCCCGTCTTGCCGCGGCTTTTGCAGTAGGCGTCTTCATCGGGGCGGGCGCGCGCGCGGCCGTACCCCGGGGGCCTTTTCCCGGCCTCCCGCCCGAAACCGTTACCGCGGTTTCCGGGACGCTTGCCGAAGATCCCGGGACGCTTCAGGGCGGCCGGGGCATTGGACGGATCGATCTTGCCTATGCCGTAAACGGTTCGGGCGCGCGGGCCGGGGCAAGGGGCGTTCTTCCGGTTTATTTTTCCGAGGAAAACCTTCCGCGTGTAAAGGAATTCGGCCGCGGCTGCGCCGTGTATGTGGAAGGGACCTTTACCGCCGGAACGGAAGGCGGCCGGCCGTATTTCAGGGCCGTTTCCGTGCATGTTACAAAGGCCGCTTCCCCGCTTGAACAGATGAGGACAGGCGTCCGGCAAAAGATAGTAAAACTTGCCGAAACCGCCGGCTCTAAAGAGGATCGCTGGAGCGGCCTTTCGCTTGCCCTGCTTCTGGGCATAAAGGACACCCTTGACGGCGATCTCGCGGCGGCTTACCGTGACGCGGGATGCGCCCATATTCTTGCCCTGTCGGGGATGCACCTGGCCGTTCTTTCCGCCGCGGTTGTTTTCCTGCTGAAGAAGCCGCTTGGCGTCAGGGCCGCCGCCATTTCCGGCGCGATCTTTGTTACCCTTTATGTGTTTGTCGTCGGCCCCCAGCCAAGCCTTAACCGGGCGGTGATCATGTACCTCCTGGGAACCGCCGCGGTTCTTTGGAGCCTTCACCGGGAGCCGCTTAACCTTTTGGCCCTGAGTTTCCTTGTCCAGATAATTCTTGATCCCGGTTCGGGAGCCGCCGTTTCCTTTGTTCTTTCCTATCTGGCCCTTTTCGGCATACTGATCACCGGGGACGCCCTGCGTGAACTGGGGCGCGGCCGGATACCGGAACTGTTCCTGGGGCCGCTTTCCGCCTCGGCGGGGGCCTTCATCGCCGTTGCCCCGGTAACGGCGTACTGGTTCGGCGCGCTGAGGCCCGCGGGAATAGCGGCGGGCCTTCTTGCCGTCCCGCTTGCCACGGTATTCATGGCGCTTTCCGTTCCTGTTCTGTTCCTTGCCGGTGTTTTCCCGCCGGCGGGAAGAGCGGCCGCGCCGGCGCTTTCCCTCCTCTACGGGGCGCAGGAAAAGATCGTGGGGCTTGCCGCCGCCGCGCCGGGTTTTTCGCCGGGAACCGCGCCGGCGCTCGCGGCCTCTCTTGCCCTTACCGCCGTTATCCTTCTTCTTGCGCGCCGGGCAGGGAGAAACGGAAACCGCCTCCTTCCCTTTGCCGGTTCATGACGGTCAATTACAATTCGGGAAAGGATCTTAAGGCCCTGCTTGACGAACGGGGCCTCGGGATGCGGAAAAAATACGGCCAGAATTTCCTGATCAACGAGGCGGT
>JAISEB010000125.1 GCA_031264395.1 Treponema sp.
GCGGCCGCCCTTTCCCTCTACGAGACCGCCGTATCGGCAATGGAAAAAAGCGGGATCAACAGGACGGAGGCCGCGCGGCTCCAGCTCCGCATAGCCGCATGCTTCACCGTCATGGGCCGTCCTGAAGAGAGCCGCCGCGTCCTTGAATACGCGCGGGATCTTGATCCTGAAAACATCACCGTGCAGATGGAATTAAGGCGGCTATAAAAAAACGCCCGGCCTTGCGGACCGGGCGCGTACAGGGCCGGAGAAGACCGGCGCTTATTCGATAGCCGCGATAATGTCGGACATCTTGAGAATCAGGTGATCCTCGCCGTCAATCTTGACCTGCGTTCCGGCGTATTTGTCGTACATCACCTTCTGTCCCGCTTTAACGGTGATGGGGTCCTTTTCGGTTCCCGGTCCCACTTCAACCACAGAGCCGGTCTGGGTCTTTTCCTGGGCGGTATCGGGAATGATGATGCCTCCGGCGGTTTTCGCCTCGTTCTTCTCAAGCTTGACCAATACCCGGTCGCTCAAGGGCTTTACCTTCATATTGTTCCTCCGTTTGTTAGAAATAAGAGTAGATAGATGTACAAAATATACAAAAATTTTCACGGCAAGGTCAAGAACAATCGGAAAATTTTCACCGGAGGCCGCGCGCGGAAAGGGGCGATCCTCAAAACCGGCCTTTGGGTCATAAAATGGGGAATTATGACACATTTATATGGCGGTTTTCGAAGATCGTGTCATAATAGGACATGAAAGGCCCCGGATCTTTCAAGCGGAAAGAATTTCCCCTTTGAAATGATCATGTTTCTTTCTAATTCATTGTAATACAAGGAATTAGACGATCCGTTTTTCTTTGCGAAAAACAAAAGATTGGCACGGTTATTGCTACTATATTGGTAACCTGGTAAGGAGGGTACATGACCGCGACTAAAGTCAAGAAAACCGAACCCCGGATGAGGAAGAACCTCGAAGACAACGTTCTTTCTCAATACCTCAAGGAAATCAACCGGATCCCCCTTTTGACAAGGGAAGAAGAAGAGAACGCCGCAAGAGGCGCGGCAAAGGGCAATCAGGAAGCCAAG
Organism: Treponema sp.; assembly: GCA_031264395.1. Lineage (GTDB taxonomy): Bacteria > Spirochaetota > Spirochaetia > Treponematales > Breznakiellaceae > JAIROE01. The sequence continues at coordinate 1,074 of JAISEB010000125.1, forward strand.
AACGTTCTGATCAGGGGGAATCTGCGCTTTGTCGTCAATGTGGCAAAGAAATATCAGGGACAGGGGCTGCCTCTTTCGGATCTTATCAGCGAAGGAAACATAGGCCTTATAAACGCCATTGACCGTTACGATGTAGACAAGGGGTATCATTTTATCTCCTACGCGGTATGGTGGATACGCCAGGCGATTCTAAAGGCAATCTGCGAAAAATCCCGGATGATACGGCTTCCCCTTAACCGGGCAAACGAAATGGTCCAGATTGAAAAGACAAGGAAGATGATTCAGGAAGGCGCCGGGACGGACAGCGAGATACAGGAAATAGCAAGGCTCCTTAACATGGACGCTTCCCATGTGGCGGATCTGGTAAAGATTTCACGGGGGCTCGTTTCCCTTGAAAACCCCGTCTATTCAGGCAAGGACACATCCAGTCTGGGCGATTTTATAGAGGATGAAAACTACCAGTCGCCCGATGAACACGCCATTGAATACGCCCTTAAAAAAGACATAGAAATGGTGCTGAAAACCCTCAACGAAAAAGAGGCGGACATTATCCGTTACCGCTACGGCCTGGGGAACACCGTCCCCCTTTCCCTCAAGGAAATAGGCGAACGCTTTAACCTTACAAAGGAAAGGATACGTCAGATTGAAAAGAAGGCCATCAAGCGGCTGCAGCACCCTTCGCGGCAGAGGCTCCTGGAAGTCTACGTCGCCTAAAAACCCTTAAACACCGGAAAAACCGCCCGCGGGCGGTTTTTTTATTAGGGGACCTCTAAAAACCCAACCGGGGTTTCCAGAGCTTTCCTATATCCCCGTTGTTACATTGTGCAGCCACTTTCCCGACCTGCTGCGGGAAAGCCCCAGTATCACCTTTAGAAATTCCTCCGAGGAGACACAGAGGTAAATGACCCAGACAGGCGATTTGAAAATAAAGGCGGCAGCCGCGGCGGCGGGAAGGGCAACGCACCACATAAAAAAATTATCGTAGAACGCGCAGAACACCGTATCCCCGCCGGCGCGGCATATTCCTATTACCATGCTCATGTTAAAGGCGCGGAACGGATACGAGACGGAAAGAATAATGAGCATCAGGGCAGCGCCTGAAAATACGGCCTGGCTGGCGTTAAAGACAAGAGGAAGAAGGCGCGACACGGGAACAAGCACAAAGGCCGCCCCAACGGCAAGCAGGGGGGCAAAGCGCACGATGCGGGCCGCGTAATTGCGCGCACCCCGCTCATCGCCCGAGCCTATCCTCTTTCCTATGAGCACACCCACGCCGTTTCCCAATCCTATAAAGAGAACCCAGGTAAGCTGGGAAACGGTACTGACAATGTTAAACGCGGCAATGGCATCGGTGCCTGTCCGCGCGAAGATAATGTTGTGGATAGTCACTCCCAAAGACCAGATGATCTCGTTGAAGATCACAGGCAGACAAATACTAAAGAAGCGCCGCACATAAACGGCGTTAAAGGCGGTAAGTTCCCGGAGGCTTCCGGCAAGGGCGTATTTTCCGCCGTAGCTTATCGCGATTAAGAACACGGTCTCCAGCGCCCGCGCCATGACGGTGGCGATGGCGGCTCCCCGTACCCCCATGGCGGGAAAAGGCCCTGCGCCGAAAATCAGAAAGTAGTTGAACACCACATTGACGCTAAGGGCGATAAAGGTTCCTATCATGGGGATGCGGACCTCTTCAATTGAGCGGAGGGTCAAAAAGAAAACCTGGCTTACCGCAAAGGGAATAAAGGAGGGAGCAAGCGATTTGAGATACACGCCGCCCGCCGTTATTACCGCCGGATCGCGGGAGTAGATTCGCAGTATTCCTTCCGGCGCAAGGAGCGCCGCCAGCGTAAAGAGAATGCCAATGGCAATGTTGAGGAGCAGACAGAAACCCGTATTTCTCCGTATTCCCGCAATATCCCGCTTGCCCCAGAACTGGGCGGTAAAGATGGAGCCGCCCGAGGTAACGCCAAAGAGAATAATCGAATAGAGGAAAAAAACGTTGTTTCCTATTCCGACCGCGGCTATTTCCACCGTCCCCAGCCTGCCTATCATGATCGTATCCGCCATGTTGACCGCGGCGTTGACAAGATTCTGCAGCATAATGGGAATGGCGACGGTAAAAAGATCGCGGTAGAAATCCCTGTCGTCAAAAAGCTTCATACAGAGATTCCATCCTATCAGGCTTTAATATGAACGGCAAGAACTTGCAATGGATACTTATGTTCGTGTAGTATCAAGTATCATGCTTCAGAGCAAAACATTCATCCCTACCCTGCGGGAAGTTCCCACAGACGCGGTAACGGCAAGCCACCGGTTCATGTTCCGGTCCGGCATGCTGCGCAGACTGGCAAACGGCCTCTTTGTGTATCTGCCTCTGGGGCTCAGGGCCTTTAGAAAAGTAGAACAGATTATCCGCGAAGAAATGGACGCCACAGGCGCGCTTGAAATAAAACCGCCCGTGGTGGTTCCCGGGGAACTGTGGAAGGAGTCGGGCCGCTGGGATTCCATGGGCGAATCAATGCTCCGCGTCAAGAACAGGCAGAACGGGGACTTCGTCGTTTCCCCAACCGCCGAAGAAGCCTTTACCGCCGTGATAAGGGACGAACTTTCAAGTTACCGCCAGCTTCCCCTTTCCCTTTACCAGATCAACACCAAGTACCGCGACGAGATCCGTCCCCGCTACGGCGTCATGCGGGGAAGGGAATTTGTGATGAAGGACGCCTATTCCTTTCACGCGGATGAAACAAGCCTTGATAAAACCTACGACGACATGGGCGGCGCCTACAGGCGCATCTTCAAACGCTGCGGCCTTTCGGTGATCCCCGTAAAGGCCGATTCGGGGGCCATGGGGGGAAGCGGCTCCGAGGAATTTATGGTTGAAAGTGATATAGGCGACAACACGCTCATCCTCTGCGGGGCGTGCGGCTACGCGGCCAATGTGGAAAAGGCGGCGTGCAGGCCCGACTACACCCCCCGCCCCGCGCCGGAGGAAGCCAGGGCCGCGGCGGCTTCCGTTCCGCCTCTCGAAAAAATAGCCACGCCTTCGGTGCGGACCATAGAGGAACTCTCCGCCTTCCTCAAGACCGGCGCGAAACAGTTCATCAAGACACTGATCTACCGCGCGGTAAACGCCGAGGCGGATTTTCCGGGAAAAGACGGCGCTCGTCTTGCGGAACATGAAAGCTCCGGACAAAAAAGAAACGCTCCGGGGCCTCTGGGCGAGGCGTTCTTCGCCGCCGCCATACGCGGCGATCTTGATGTCAACGAAGTGAAACTTGCCGCGGTCCTCAAGGCAACGGAAGTGAGCCTCGCGGCGGACGCCGATGTGGAACGCATTACAGGAGCGCCCGTGGGCTTCGCGGGCCCTGTGGGGCTGGGCCTTCCCGTTGTTCTTGACGAAACCGTTACCGGCATGAACGACGCGGTAACAGGGGCGCTTGCGAAAGACCTCCACTACAGGCACGCCGCCTACGGCCGTGATTTTGAAGGCTGGATCACCGCCGACATACGGACCGTAAAGGCCGGCGACCTCTGCCCCGTCTGCGGCGGAGCGTTATACGAAAAAAAAGGCAACGAACTGGGTCACATCTTCAAACTTGGCCGCAAGTACACAAAGGCCATGAACGTAAGCTGCCTTGATGAAAGCGGCAAAAGCATTGTCCCCGTCATGGGCTGTTACGGCATAGGGCTCGACAGGACGCTCGCTTCGATCATTGAGGAACACCACGACGAGGCGGGGATCATCTGGCCCATGACCGTGGCGCCGTATCATGTGATCATCATTCCCGTACGATACGAGGGCGCCATGAAACTGGCGGCGGACACTCTGGCGGCGGAACTGCAGGCGCGCGGCGTCGAGATCCTCCTCGACGACAGGGCCGAACGGCCCGGCGTCAAATTCAACGACGCGGATCTCATGGGCATTCCCCTGCGGGCCGTTATAGGCGACAGGAACCTCGCCCTTTCGCCGCCGTGCGTTGAAGTGAAGCGCCGGGACGAAAAGGAAAGCCGCCTTGTCGAAGCGGCGGCGGCCGCGGAAGAACTTTCCGGCCTTGTCAGGGCTGAACTTGAAAGGCTGAACCGTTAATCGGCCTACCGGGGGCAACGCGGCTTTTCGCCCGGATCAGAGACCCGGCCCGGATCTCTGATCTGCCCGGATCAAGGACCCGGCCGGATCAGGGCCGCTCGCCTGTAAGCGACTTTAATTCCTGTATGTCCTTTATGATCTTCGTGCGGCTGTAATCGCGGAAGCGTTTGGGGATCATTTCTTTGGACGTACATTCCAGAATGGCCACCAGGTTCTGCAGCTCCACCTCGTGGGGATACGCGGCGGGAATAAAATCGCCCATGGCTTCCTCCATGTCGTTCTTTGTTACAAAGACACGGTTATCCATGGCGGCAAGGAGCTTGGCCCTGACCAGCACCGCCTCGAGATCGGCGCCCGAATATTCATAACGGTACTTCCTGAAAAGATCCGATACGGAAAATTTTCTGATGTCAAGATCAAGCTTCTTTACCAGTGTGTTGAAAAGGGCTTCCCGGTCGGCATCGGATTCGGGATAAAAGAGGGCAAGATGTTCCTCGGCCCTGCCCTGCCGCTTCAGATCTATGGGGATAAGATCCGGCCGGCAGGTAATGAGGAACCAGATGATCTTTCCCCGGTAGTCGGTGTTTCCCATGAAGCTTGCGATCTGGGCAAAGACGCGGTTGCTTGTTCCCGAGTCTCCCTCCTGATCCCTGCTGCCAAGAAACGCGTCGGCCTCGTCTATCATTACCGCCACGGGCGCCATGGCCTTGAGTATGCTGAGGACTTTTTCAAGATTCGATTCGGTATCGCCCTGCCACTTGGATCTGAAGTTGCGGAATTTCACCATGGGAATACCTATCTCGCCGGCAAAGGCGCTGACCATAAAACTCTTCCCCGTACCCACAGGGCCCGCGATAAGGTAGCCCATGGGAAGCACATCGGGGCGGCCCATCCTGATTGCCCTAGCGGCGTTCCTGAAACGCTTCTTTACAAAATCATGGCCCGAAACATGGGACAGGTTGAAGCCGGTCTCCATGAATTCCAGAAGCCCCGCCGCCTCGTTTTCAATTATTTCCTTTTTCTTCCCGCGCAGATAATCGAGGGAAAGCGGCGTGTTCTTTTCATAACTTTCCGAAACAAGCTGGTTCAGGTTCATCAGATTAACGCCGTTTGTAATAGACGCCATGTTTTCGGCCGCAAGCCCGCGGTCAAGAAGCAGCCTGCCGTCCCTCTCCTTGAATTTGAGGAAGCTGGCCCTTATTTTTTCATCGGGAAAGGGAACGGCGATCTTGACTGTCGCCGGAGATCCCGCAAGCCGCTGCGAAATGTCGGCGATGTTTTCCGTAAGAAGGATCACCGAAATATCGCCGTGTATGAATTTCGGCTCAATGGCCCAGCGGTTAAAGGTAACAAGACAATAGCGGTCGGCGTCGGAAAGCCGTATCAGATCGCCCGCGGGAACTATGGTTTCGGCATAATCAATTATCAGTACCATGCGGCAGTGTTCCCGCCTGTTGCCGGGAATGCGCGACAAGAAATACCGTTCAAGATGGGGGAAACTGAGTTCGGGATCGGGGGAAACAAAATCCGGGGAATCGGCGCCGGAAGAAGCGTTCCTCTTTTCCATGGCCGCAAGATAATCCCGCGTCATTTCTTCGCCGCTGAACGATACGCCGGCGGACCTGTCATAAAACGCAATGATGTCCTCGTTGCCGAAGAGAACTTCGGAAATATATTCCTGCACGCGGGTAAAGGTAAATTCATTTTCCTTTTTTTTATGGGGAAGATAGTCGCGTATGTTTCCGTAGAGGATGTAGAGGTTCGCCGTCCGCGAACCGTATTTGTTCGCCAGCTCCTGGGCCCACGCGGGAAGTATTCTAATGTACCCTTCGTTTTTATAAATGTATTGATCGGACATCAGCGCCTCATTTTAGGCATGCGGTCTCCAAAAGGTTAAGGGCGCCG
>JAISEB010000018.1 GCA_031264395.1 Treponema sp.
TCCCTTCGCCTTGCAGGCATTCCCGTTTTTGAAGTATTCTGTAAGTGTAGATGAAAACTATCACCGGAATTCCCGCGTCGCCGGGTATTGCTATAGGCACGGCTTTTTTGTACGCGGAAAGCGGCATTCCCGAGATTCCCCGGTACAGTATTGCGGGGGAACAGTCCGGGGCGGAAATGGAGCGGCTCAGGGACGCCATGGAACAGGCCAAAAAGGACCTGCGCGGCGTTCTTGATCGGGCGGAAAAGGAGATGAGCGGCGAGCACGCCGCCATTTTCGAGGCCCATCTTATGATGATAGAAGATCCCTATTTTACGGGCCGGCTTGAGGAACGGATTCTAAAGGAAACGCAGAACGCCGAATGGGCTGTCCGGGAGACGGTCCGGGAACTTGCGGGAAAAATGATGGTTTCCCCCGATCCGCTTTTCCGGGAGCGGGTAACGGACATTACCGACGTTTCAAGGCGCATTCTGTCCCATCTGCTTGCGATACACAGGGTTTCACTTGCCGATCTCAAAGAGGACTGTATCATCGCCGCCCACGATCTTTTGCCTTCGGACATCCTTGTCATGAACAGGGAAAGGGTCAAGGCCATAGTCACGGATATGGGAAGCGGGACCAGCCACACAGCCATACTTGCCAGGGCCTTTAACATCCCCGCGGTGCTGGGGCTTTCGTCCGCCGCTTCCGAAATCGTAACAGGCGACATCCTCGCGGTAGACGGCAATTCGGGGGAAGTCATCGTCAATCCGCCAAAGGCGGTTCTTTCAAAATACCAAAAAGAGACGGCGAAGTACCGTAAAAAGACGGATGAATTCCTTGCCATGCGGGATCTTCCCGCAGAAACCCTCGACGGCCGCATGGTCACGCTCAAGGCAAACATCGAGATTCCCGAAGAAGCCGAAAAGGCCGCAAGTTACGGCGCGCAGGGCATAGGGCTCTACCGTTCGGAATTCCTCTTCCTTACCCCCGGCAGGGCGGCCAGTGAAGAGGTTCAATTCAGGGCGTACAGCCGGGTGCTTGCCGCCATGGGGGATCTGCCCGTTACCATTCGCACGGTGGATATAGGGGGCGACAAGGTACTGTCCGATTTTCAGCCTGACGGCGAAAAAAATCCCCTTCTGGGCTGGCGCGCGATACGTTTTTCACTGGCCCTGCCGGATCTCTTCAAAACCCAGCTCCGGGCCATACTGCGGGCCGGCGCCGCCGGAAACGCCCGCATCATGTTCCCCCTGATCTCCGGGCTTGAGGAACTGGAGCGGGCGCTTGCAATGCTGGAAGAAGCCAAGGACGAATGCCGCCTGAAGGGACACGCCTTTGCCGAAAACATTGAAACGGGCGTCATGATAGAAGTCCCTTCCGCCGCCGTGATCGCGGAGGTACTCGCGGAAAAATCCGGCTTCTTTTCCATAGGGACCAACGATCTTGTCCAGTATTCACTGGCGGTAGACCGCGGCAACGAGCGGGTTGGTTACCTTGCCCAGCCGGTTCATCCGGCGGTGCTGCGCCTCATTAAAATGACCGTAGACGCGGCCCACAACAGGGGCATCACGGCCGCCATGTGCGGCGAAATGGCCGGGGACCCCGCTCTTACCGCGGCGCTTCTGGGGCTCGGGCTTGATGAACTCAGCATGGCTTCCCCGTCCATTCCCGCCGTCAAGCGCGTCGTCAGGGAAGTAAAGGCGGAAGAATGCCGCGTCCTTGCGGGGGAACTGCTTGCCGGCCGTTCCGCTTCAGAGAACGCCGCCCTGCTTCGCGGGTGGATGGAAAAGCGCCGCCTTTTGTAGCGGCCTTTGCGTTTTTCAGAATTGTTATTTTTCAGGATTATTATATGAAAGAAGATACAGCGGAAAAAGATCCCGCGCGCCCCGTGCGCGCTCTTCCTGTCGTGGCGCTTGCGGGCCGGCCCAATGTCGGCAAGTCAACCCTTTTTAACCGGCTGCTCAAAAAAAGGCGGGCAATTACCGATCCGACGCCGGGGGTTACCCGTGACCCGGTGGAATCAGGCGCGGTGATCCTGGGAAGGCCGCTCCGGCTTGTCGATACAGGCGGTTTCCGCCTGGAGCAGGACGCGGAGGAGCTGGACGATCTTGTTGTTGAAAAAACGCTCAAAACCGTGGAGAGCGCCGATCTTGTCATCCTTGTTCTTGAGGCCGGGGAGCTGACCGCGGAAGACGAGGAATTTATCAAACTCCTCCGGCCCTGCCGGGGCAAACTTATCACCGTGGTCAACAAGACCGAAGGGGGGCGCCGCGCGGATGAGGCCTGGAATCTCCTGTCTTACGGGTTTGACAAACTGTACATGATTTCCGCGGAGCATGGGGATCATATCGAGGAACTGGAAAGGGCGATTGTGGAATCGCTTGATTTTCCGGAAGAAGGCGAATTGCCTGAAACAGGCGAAACGGAGGAGGCGCGGCCTGTACGAATAGCCCTTTTGGGAAAGCCCAATACGGGAAAATCCTCCCTGTCCAACCGGCTCACTTCTTCTTCGGCGTCCATTGTCAGCGGCATACCCGGCACCACCCGCGATGTGGTTGAGGGAACTTTTTTCTGGAAGGGGCGGGCCTTCGAGGTTCTTGATACCGCGGGAATACGGCGCAAAAGCAAGGTAACGGAAAACATCGAATACTATTCGGTAAACCGCGCGATTAAAACCATCGACAACGCGGACATTGTTTTTCTTGTAATAGACGCCGAAGAGGGATTTTCAGATCAGGACAAGAAAATTGCCGCTCTTGCAAGCGAAAGGGGAAGGGGGATTATCCTGGTCCTTAATAAATGGGATCGCATGCCCCAAGTAAAGAACGCCTTTACGGCGGTACAGGATCGCATACGGTTT
>JAISEB010000240.1 GCA_031264395.1 Treponema sp.
AGTTCCAGGGCTATCATTCCGCAGTTGAACATGTTCTGCCTGAAGATGCGGGCAAAACTTTCGGCGATTACCATGTTGATCCCGTTTGCTTCAAGCGCCCAGGGGGCGTGCTCGCGGGAGCTTCCGCAGCCGAAATTGGCCCGTGATACGATAACGCCCTTTCCGGCAATGTCCCGTTTCGGATCAAAACCCGCAAGCCTGAGATCTTCAAGAAGATACGGCTTAAGGGCGTCCCTGGAATTCTCGTTCAGGTATTTTGCCGGAATTATTTCATCGGTGTTGATGCTGCTTCTGTCGAGGAACAGTACGGAACCACCGAATTTTTTCACCGCCGCCTCCTACAGATCTCCGGGGCCCGCGATGCATCCCGCTACCGCCGACGCCGCGGCCGACGCGGGGCTCATCAGGTGAACCATGCCGCCCTTTCCCATTCGTCCGTAAAAATTCCTGTTTGTGGTGGAAGCGCAGACTTCGCCTTCGGCAAGCACCCCGTTTGACATGCCCAGGCACGCCCCGCAGCCGGGACTGGTTACGCAGAAACCCGCGTCCGAAAAAACGGCAAGCAGTCCCTCTTTCAGCGCTTCGTTGTAGACCCCGGTGGTGGCCGGAGAAACAATGGCCCGCACCGTATCGGCGATTTTCCTGCCCCCGAGCACCGCGGCGGCTTCCCTGAGATCTTCCATGCGGCCGTTGGTGCAGGACCCTATGTAGACCTGATCGATGCGCGTTCCCCGCAATTCCCGTATTGTTTTTATTTCGTCGGGCCTGTAGCCCGCCGTGGCGCAGGGTTCAAGGGCGGAACAGTCCAGTTCCGCGGACGCGGCGTATACCGCGCCGTCGTCGCTCCGCCATTTCGCAAAATCCAGAAGCGCCTGTTCTTTGTCCGCGTATGTCTTCTCGCCGTTTCCGCCCGCTTCCCCCTCTTTCCCGATAAAGGGCCACAGGTATTCAACGGTCGTCATGTCGGGCATGCAGATCCCGCTTGTCGCTCCGGCTTCAACGGCCATGTTGCAGAGGGTCATGCGGCTTTCCATGCTCATCGCGTCAACAACGGGGCCCCGGAATTCGACAGCCATGTCAACGGCGCCCTTGACGGTAAGCTTCGCGATGACGGCGAGGATCACGTCCTTTGCAAAGACGCCGGGACGAAGGGCGCCCGTTAAATCAACGCGGAAGGTGTCGGGCCTGCGGAACGCGCAGATCCCTTTAAGTATGCCCACTTCAAGATCCGTAGTGCCCACTCCGGCGGCAAAAGCGCCGAAGGCTCCGTGCGTACAGGTATGGCTGTCGCCCATGATCACGGTATAGCCCGGCCGTATAAAACCCTTTTCAGGAAAGAGCGCGTGGCATACGCCGTTCCTGCCTATGTCAAAGAAATCCTTTATGCCATGACGGGCCGCCCAGTTACGGAGTATTTTTCCCTGCAGGGCGGTCTTGGAATCTTTTGCGGGACTCACGTGATCAATGACCGCTTTTATTTTTGAAGGGTCGAACACCGCGTCAAGGTTTTTCGCCGCAAGATCGTTCACGGCAATGGGCGTGGTTATCTCGTGGCAGAAAACCCTGTCCAGCTTCAGCACCCAGACGTCTTCGGCCGGCCTGTCCACAACATGCGTTTCAAAAATTTTTTCGGCCAGTGTTTTTCCCATCAATCTGTGAGACAATGATATTGTATAATTTCTTAAAAGTCCATGACAAAGCGAACGGCAAAACCAACCACAACGGGAAGGGCGATGTTGTCGTAGTCTTCAAGGGGAAGGGCCTCAACCGAGGCGGCGGTAAGCGCGGCGATGAAAGCCGTGCGGTAATCGGATGATACGCGGAACGCGGCAATAAAGACGGCGGTAAAACAGGCCAGGGAACCTTCGATGCTCTTGCCGCAGAGGAAGGCGGGCCGCAGCCGGCCGAAGAATTTTCCCACAAGGCTGGCGAAGCCGTCGCCGAAGGCCAGCGCGTAAATAGCGATGGACGCGGCGGGAGACGGGTACAGCATCAGCGCGAGCATTGCCCCCAGCCCAAGGGTAACGGGCCCCATGACAAAATGCCCCATGTCGCGCGTGCGGGACGCCATGCCGGTAAGAGACGAAACAAAGGGAACCTTGATCCCCGCGAGGCGGAGATGCTCCATGCAGGTATAACCCAGCGTGCCCGCCGCGAGGAAAAGCACCGTCATGGGCCGGTTAAAAGAGGCCATAAAAGGACTAAGGGCAATGAGAAAATGGATTGACTTTCTTACGGCTTCCGTCTTGAATTCATTCAGCGACGGCAAATATCCCGCAAAGATCCTTTCCATGCCGTTTTAATAGCAGATTCCGTGCCAAACACATAAAAACCCGTTCCGCCGGATTTCGGTTCTTCCAAGTGCTTGTATTACAACGAATTACGTAAAAACAACCGGGGGAAGATTCTCCCGGCCTTCCGGCCTTGTATACAATATCAGACAATACGGCAGTATGAAAAAACTATTCATCCGGCAGCCGTCCGCCCTCTTCCCTGTTCCGCCCAAGCGGTTTTCGGATAAAGGCAAGGGAGGAGATGAACAGAGAGATGGCCGCCAGCACGGCAATAACGGAGGAAAAGCCCGAACGGAGGATCAAAAAGTTGTACATTCCGTGTATGGCCACGGCCGAAAGGAAACGCAGGATGCCGGCCGCGGGATTGCCCCTGAAGGCGGCAACGGCAAGCCCTGCCCGCCCGCCGCACGCGCCGTGGAGGGGCGCGGCGGTAAAGATCCTCAGCAGGACGGCGCCCGCGCTGGCCGCGCCGTAGGAGGCGCTTTCCGCCAGGGCAAAGCCCAAACCGCCGACAAGACCGGCCGCGCAACAGTCGGCGCTTCTCCCCGGAACCTCGCCAAAGCTCCATTTAAGGCGGCGGAAGACGGCAAACAGGGGAAGCAGCACGATGAGGCGGCTTAATTCCTCAACAAAGGCGGCGCGGAAAATGGAGAGGGGTACATTTTCCCCCGGAAATCCGCCGCCCGGGAATAACCTGCCCCCCAGAGCCGCCCCCGCGGCGGCAAAAAGGCCGTTAAACAGAAGGCCCATGATCAGCGCTATAAAAACAGCGGCGATTCCGCCGAGCAGTGAACAGAGAAACCAGGGCAGGGAAAAGCGGGACCGGGACAGGCGGAACCACAGGTACAC
>JAISEB010000289.1 GCA_031264395.1 Treponema sp.
CTGGTCATGCCCTTTGTCGAGCTTGGGGAATACATGCACAGTCTGACAGGCGCTATCCTCAAGGATCATCCCGATAATCCGGGAAACGCCGCAACGAATGACGCGACAAACGTGGCGTCATCCGCCGCCGCAAATGACCCGGCAAACGCTACGCCATTTGCCAGGGCAAATGGCATGGCAAATGACGAGATCTCCGGGATTCCCCGGAAGTGGCTGCAAACCATACGCAGGGACGCCTCGGCCTACGCGAAAAAACGCGCCCTCGTGGCGGCCCAGTACGAAAACCGGGAAACATCCGTTCCTACCGATTTTTCTCAGCATGAACTTTCGATATTAAACAGCCTTTCCCAGGGCCGCACCAGCGAGGAAATCGCCACCGCCATGCGCAGCCCCGTTAAGGTGGTGAAAAGCGCTATACGGCAGCTCTACATCAAACTGGGAGCGTCGAACAGGGCCGGCGCCATCCGCAGCGCCACCGGACTGGGCCTTTTAACGGATATGGATGAAACGGACTGAGTTCCGGCAGGGCTGCGGCGGGAACGGTAATGATAGTATCGCGGATTCCGGTATTGATGGCGAGCCAGACAAACATACCCGTATTCATCCGGCTTCCCGGCGTGTTGGGGATCATGTATTTAATGGCTCAGCAGTGCCGGGAAGACCGGGTTTTGTCTAGAAGCCGTCAGTACGACGGCGTAGTTATGGCCTGTATGCCTAACGGTTCCGCATACCATCTACTGCGGATAACCGGCGGCCTGTGGACAAACTCATCCGGGATCTTCGTTTCGCCGCCTTGAAAATTTACAAAAAAACCCCTATCTTTACAGGTGGAGCGTTTATGGGGTAAATGCCAATTACAAGGACAGTGTTTTCTCCTTCCTTTTCGGTGAGGGCGAAGCCCTGCGGGAGCTTTACGGCGCCTTGGAAGGCGTTTCTCTGGGCCCGGATGTTCCTATAACGATAAATACCCTTTCCGATGTGCTTTATATGGAACAGTACAACGATATTTCCTTTACCGTTGACAACAAACTGGTCGTTTTAATTGAACACCAGAGTACGATTAACCCCAACATGCCCCTGAGATTGCTCTTGTATATCGCCCGGGTCTACGAAAAAATCATCGAACGGAAAAACCTTTACCGGGAACGGCTGCTCAAGATACCCCGTCCTGAATTCATCGTCCTTTATAACGGACTAAAACCCTACCCGGAGCGGAGCATACTAAAACTCTCCGGCGCTTATGAAGAAAGGGCGGATTTAAAAAAAGGGCCGGTTTTTCCCCCGGAACTTGACCTGACGGTGAAGGTATACAACATCAACAGGGGATATAATGAAGAAATAATCCGCAAGAGCGAAAAGCTCAAGGGCTATAGCTTTTTTGTGGACAAAATCCGGGAAAACCGGCGGACGATGCCGCTGGAAAAAGCAATGAAGGCGACAATAGAATACTGTATAGCCCACGATATATTGACTGCGTTTTTACAAACGAATTCATCGGAGGTGATAAATATGTTATTAAGCGAATGGAACATAGATGAGGCGAAGGAAGTCTGGCGGGAAGAAGGCTTAGAAATGGGCCGGGAGGAAGGCCAGAAAATAGGCAGGGAAGAAGGCCGGGAAATGGGTTTAGAAATGGGCCGGGAAGAAGGCCGTGAAATAGGCTTAGAAATGGGCCGGGAAAATATGGCCGTTGAGGTCGCGAGAAACGCCCTCCATGAAGGTCTATCGCCTGAAATTATCCGGAAACTTACCGGACTTGATATCGATACCATTAAGAATCTTTCATTGTGAAGGTACGGCTTCTCCTTTATGTGGGTTTGATTTTTCCTGTTCTCCTCAGCGCCCAAAGGGAGGACCTTTTGCCGCGGCAGGGAAAATGGCCCCTCATCATAGGGTCCGAGAGGGGATTGTACGGCATTGATTCCGGAGGAAACACCCGGCTGCTTTGGCCGGATGGAGCAGTCCGCAAGATCCTTGGAAAGGGGGATTATTGGGCGATATTGAGCGACAGGGGAATCCTGGTTTCTTCCGATTTATTTCACTGGGAGAGCCGGAACGAAGGGCTGCCGGTTAAAACCATTAAGGTCTATGAGGAAGGGCAAAAGTCCTTTGTCTCCCTGGTTCAGGAAATAAAGGATCTGGAAATACACCCGGAAAATCCGGAGATTATGGTATGCGCCACCAAGGACCAGGTCTTTCTCTCCCAAAACGCGGGCAGAAGCTGGAAAAATCTCGGCGCCCCTCCCTATAGAACCAACGGCATCAAGGCGGTTGCCGCGGCGAACCTTCCGGAACTTACGGTTTTTCTTTCCCACAGCGTTTACGGGGTCTATTACATCACCCCGGAAAAAAACGGCGCCCGGTGGACGGAACTGAACCGGGGGCTTGAAAAACTGGAAACTACCGATAACCCCGATGAAGTTTCGGATATCGCCGTGGTCCTTTCCGGGGGGAGGACGGAGGCGGATGCCGCGGGGGAGGCTCGGCCAATCATCTACGCCGCCCAGACTTTCCGCCGGCGTTTATACCGCCTGGATTGGGAGGGAAAGCAATTCCTGCCCATCTGGTCGGATTCCACGGCCTTTGGTACCGCCGATTCCCTGGATATTGGGGAGGGAGTCATACGGTTTGTCCGGGAAGGGGCGGTGGTTGAATTGAATTACCCCGATGTTCACAACCCCGCCGGATCATATCCGCCCCAATCCCTCTCTTTCCGGCGCCGGCCGGATATCGTCGAATTTATCAATACTGTTTCGGCAAACCTGGGCATTAAACCCTACTGCCTCACTTTCCAGGAAAACATCCTCCGCCCCGATTC
>JAISEB010000340.1 GCA_031264395.1 Treponema sp.
AAGCTCTGGGAAAAGTTCAGGGCCATCGGGTATACCTTTACCCACGGCGGGCCGCACAAGTTCTGGGAAGGGGGCCGTGTCGCCGCCCAGGTGGACGTGCTGCTTGAAAACGGCGATTACGCGATGCCGGTGGAAGTAAAGTCGGAACTGACGACGGAAGACGTGGACGATCACATAAAGAGGATAGGGAAGGTACGGGAGCAGCTGGACAAACGGGGAGATACGAGAAAACTGGTCGGGGCGGTAGCGGCCATGGTGGCGCCGGAGGACGTGAGGAAATACGCCCTGAAAAAGGGATTGTATGTTCTGGTACAGTCCGGGAATACGGTGATCCTGGCCGAGCCTCCCGAGGGCTTCAAAGTCCGGGAATGGTAAAAGAGCCCCTCCGTGAGGAGGGGTTTTTCTTTGGCCGGGACCAGCCGCAAGGGCTCAGGCGCCCTGAAAACAGGCATTGAGTTTTGCGCCGTTTTCCGGTATTCTAAAAGTATGGCCGTCCTTACGGGAAACGGCGCCGATACAGCCGAAAAGAACAGGGAAAAACTCAAGGAACCCGGCGAATACCAGGTCATCCTGCTTAACGACGACTATACAACCATGGAATTTGTCGTGGAGATCCTTATGCTGATTTTTCACAAGAGCGAAAAGGAAGCCGGGCGGATCATGATGGATATACACCGCAAGGGAAAGGGGATCGTGGGCATGTACCCTTGGGACATAGCCCTGACCAAGGCGAACGAGGTTCACGCCATAGCCAGACAGCACGAATATCCCTTAAGGTGTATAGTGGAATGAGAAAGGAGTTTTTTGACATATGCAGGGGAGATACGGAGCTTAAAAGATGAAGATATCCGGCCATGTTCGGGCTATTATTAACGCGGCGTATAACGAGGCAAAGATGCGGAACCATGAGTATCTGACCCCCGAACATATTCTTTACGCGTCCCTGGCGTTCGACGAGGTGCAGGGCATATTCACGGCCTGCGGCGCGGACCTGGATCAGCTGAAATACGGAATGGAAAATTACTTTGCGCAGAAAGTCCCTGTCATCGACAATTCCGAACCGTCCCAGACGGTGGGTTTTCACAGCGTCATGGAAAGGGCGTTTTTTCAGAGCCAGTCTTCGCAAAAGGAAATACTGGACGTGGCGGACATTCTTGTGTCCCTGTTTGACGAGGAGCGGAATTACTGCGCCTATTACCTCCGCAAGGCGGGCGTCAAACGCTTCGATCTTCTCAACGTCCTTTCCCACGGCTACGAGCAGGATATTCCCTTTGGCGATCAAAAGAACGGCGGCTTTTCAGGACCACAGAACAGGGAGCCTGAAGAAGATCCCGAAATAATACAAAAATCAAAGAGCGGCAGGCGGAGCGCCCTTGAACGCTACGCGACGGAACTGACGGCCCTGGCCAGGGAAAACAAACTGGAGCCCGTCATAGGCCGCGAGGCGGAACTGGACAGAACCGTTCAGGTTCTTTCAAGGCGGCTTAAAAACAACCCCGTCCATGTGGGCGATTCGGGCGTGGGAAAAACGGCCATTACCGAAGGGCTTGTCCAGCGGATCGTAAAGGGGGAAGTGCCCCCCTCCCTAAGGGATTTTTCCGTCTATTCCCTTGACATGGGCGCCCTTGTGGCGGGAACCAAATACAGGGGAGATTTCGAGGACAGGATCAAACGGGTAATTGAGGAGATCCTCAAAAAGGAAAGATCCATCCTCTTCATTGACGAGATCCACACCATCGTGGGAGCGGGCGCCGTTTCGGGCGGCGCGCTTGACGCTTCCAACCTGCTTAAACCGGCCCTGGCTTCAGGCAAGATACGCTGCATAGGTTCGACCACCCACGAAGAGTACACCAAATTTTTCGACAAGGACAGGGCGCTTTCGCGGCGTTTTCAGAAAATCGACATCAACGAACCCGGCGAAAGCGACGCCGTCAAAATACTCAAGGGGCTCAAATCCAAATACGAAGAGTACCACAGGGTCCGCTACAGCGACGAGGCGCTGGAAGGGGCGGTGCGGCTTTCGGCCCAGTACATCACCGAACGGAGGCTGCCGGACAAGGCCATAGACGTAATTGACGAGGCGGGGGCCTGTGCCAGAATAGAGGCGTACAGAAAGGCGGGGGATCAGGAAGAAAACGAAGCGCCCGTAGACATAGGGATTTCCCTTATCGAGACTGTTGTTTCCCGCATTGCCCGCATACCGGAGCGTTCCGTCGGGGAAACGGAAAAGGACAAACTTAAAAACCTCGAAGGGAGGCTCAGGGAACAGATCTTCGGCCAGGACGGCGCGGTCGCCGCGGTGGTCAAGGCGGTCAAGCGTTCCCGCGCCGGTTTCAGGACGGAGGGAAAACCCGTGGCGAATTTTCTCTTCGCCGGTCCAACGGGCGTCGGCAAGACGGAACTGGCCCGCAGCCTTGCCTGTATACTGGGCGTTTCAATACACCGTTTCGACATGAGCGAATATCAGGAAAAGCACACCGTGTCCCGCCTGGTTGGGGCGCCCCCCGGCTATGTGGGTTACGAGGAAGGGGGGCTTCTTACCGACGCGGTACGAAGGCAGCCCCACGCCGTGGTGCTCCTTGACGAGATAGAAAAGGCCCATCCGGACATTTACAACATACTGCTTCAAATAATGGATTACGCCACGCTCACCGACAACAACGGCAGAAAGGCCGATTTCAGGAATGTGATCCTCATCATGACCAGCAACGCCGGCGCGCGGGAAATAGGCAAGGGCCTTATCGGTTTCGGCGACAGGGTGGCGGATGAATCGGCGGTGGACGGGGCGGTGGAGAAGATCTTCACGCCCGAATTCCGCAACCGCCTTGACGGCGTGATCCGCTTTGTCCATCTTTCCAGGGATGTCATGATTTCGATTGTAAAGAAGGAACTGGCCGCGTTCAGCGTCCAGCTTGCCGAAAAGAAGGTAAGCCTTGACGTTACGGACGCCTGCGTGGAACACCTTGCCGAAGAAGGCTACAGCAGGGAATTCGGCGCCCGCAACGCGGGGCGCGTCATAGAGGACAAGATAAAGAGTTTCTTTGTGGACGAAGTGCTCTTCGGCTCCCTTAGTTCCGGAGGCTCCGCCCGCGTAGACTGGCGCGGCGGCGAATACCGGCTCGACATCCCCGGCGCACAAGATCCCCGTACTTCGCCCGGGGCGGATGCGCCCGGCGCGCCCGCTTCTCCCGGTTCACCGGCAAAGAGTCCTTCGGGGGCCCTCTCCTGAGCGGGAAGAAACCTTCCGCCGGGCCGGACAGATCCTTTCCCTATTTTAACGAGTACGACCGTTTCCGCTTTCCTTCCGCGGAGGACTGTCCCGGCAACGTTGTCGCCGCGGGGGGAAACCTTTCGCCGGGCATGCTCCTTTCGGCCTATGAACAGGGGCTTTTCCCCTGGTACAACGAGGAAGATCCCGTACTGTGGCAGTCGCCCGATCCCCGTTTCCTCATCTTCCCGGAAAAACTCCACGTCTCAACATCAATGCGGAAGATCCTGAAAAGGGGCGATTTCGAGATTGCCCTTGACAGGGATTTTCCCGCCGTTATCCGCTGCTGCGCGGAAACGTTCCGCCCCGGACAGGGGGGAACCTGGATAACGGAGGACATCATCGAGGCGTACACGGAACTGCACCGGCTGGGCTGGGCCCACTCCGCGGAAAGCTACCGGGGCGGAAAACTTTCCGGCGGGTGCTACGGGGTAAGGCTGGGAAAAGTCTTTGTGGGGGAATCCATGTTCGCCCGTGAGTCAAACGCCTCAAAGGCCGCCTTCCTTGTCCTCGCGGGAATCCTCTTTGCCGACGGCGTCGCCTTCATAGACTGCCAGGTCAACACACCGCATCTTGAAAGCCTCGGGGGAACGGACATGGACAGAAAGGAGTACCTTGCGCTGCTCAAAAAGACCCTTGCCCCAAGGCGCTATACCCCGGACACGGACAGCCTTGACAGGAGGGGAAACTGGGGGGAACGCTACCGGGAAGCGCTCGGCAAAGCGCCGTGAGGCCCAGGGCAGCAGGCGGGAAACCGTGTTGTACAGCCCGCGTCAGGCGTCCCGCAGAAAGGCGGCGTAGCCCCTGTAGGCCGTGTAAAGATCCACTTTGCTTATCACCTCAAAGGGCGAATGCATGGACAGTACAGGAATGCCGCAGTCAAGCACGTCGATTCCCAATTTTGCCGCGTGAAGGGCAATGGTTCCCCCGCCGCCCTTGTCGACTTTTCCCAGCTCCCCAAACTGCCAGCTTATTCCGTTTTTGTCCATAAGGGCCTGTACCCGGGAACAGAATTCCGCGTTGGCGTCGCTGGCGCCGAATTTGCCCCCGGAGCCTGTGTACTTTGAGAGCACAAGCCCTTTTCCCATATGGGACGCGTTTTTCTTGTCGAAGACGCCGGCATAAGAGGGATCGAAGGCGGCATTTACATCCGCGGAAAGCATGGATGAATTGTTGAGGCAGCGCGCAAGGGCGGCCCCGGCGGCTTCGCAGAGGGAGGCGGCGAAATTTTCAAACGCGCGGGACTGTGCGCCGGTATTCCCGTAGGAGCCGGTTTCTTCCTTGTCGGACAAATAACAGACCGCGGTTTTTTCGGGCGGCTTCTTTGCCGAGGCGGCAAGCAGGAGGGCCATGAGGGAAGGATACGCGCAGCACCGGTCGTCGTGGCCGTAAGCGCCTATCATGCTCCGGTCCACTCCCAGATCGCGGGCCTTGAAGGCGGGGACAAATTCAATTTCCGCGCCGGCAAGATCCCTTTCGGCAATGCCGTATTTTTCATGCAGCAGGGCAAGGACGTTGAGTTTCACCTTCTCCTTTGCCTTGTCGTCACGGTAGGGGCGGGAACCGGCAAGCACGTCCAGATCTTCCCCCTCAACCACCTCCGCCGCCTTCTTCTGCATCTGCTCCCGGGCAAGGTGCGGCAGAAGATCGGTGATGGTAAACACGGGATCATCCTCGTCTTCGCCGACGCGGAGGTTTATCTTCGCGCCCTTTCCGTTAATGATGATCCCGTGCATGGCAAGCGGCACGGCCGTCCACTGGTACTTTTTAATACCGCCGTAATAGTGGGTATCAAGAAGGGCAAAGTCACTGTCCTCGTAAAGGGGATTCTGTTTCAGGTCTATGCGGGGCGAATCAAGATGGGCGCCCAGAATGTTCATTCCCCCCTCAAGCGGCTTCTTCCCGAGAACCGCGCACACAAGGGATTTTCCCCTGATATTCCGGTACACCTTCATGCCGCTTTTAAGAGCTCCCTTACCCGCATCCTCAACGGCGGTAAAGCCGTTCTTCCGCAGAAGCTCTTCCGCGAAGATCACGCATTCCCGTTCGGTTTTGCCCGCGTCCAGAAACCGCCTGTAGCCAAGGGAAAATTCCTCTATGTCCGCTTCCGTTTTTTCATCAACACCTTCCCAGCAGTTTTTGGGGTTGAAAAAAAGTTTTTCCGAAAGCTCCTGCCCCCGGGTTTTCTTTTCCGCCATACATGACTCTCCTTGTCCGCTTTTGCCTTTTACGATACAATAAATCCCATGGAAATTCGAGTCCGTTACGCGCCTTCTCCCACGGGGCTGCAGCACATAGGGGGAGTAAGGACGGCCCTTTTCAATTACCTCTTTGCCCGTTCTCTTGGGGGAAAAATGATACTCCGCCTTGAGGATACGGACCGTACCCGCTGTGACGAGCGTTATGTCGAAAATCTCTACAGCACCTTTTCCTGGCTCGGCATACACTGGGACGAAGGCCCGGACACGGGAGGGGACTCAGGTCCCTATGTACAGTCGGAACGTTTTGAATTGTACAGGAAATACGCGCTTGAACTTGTTGATAAAAAAAGGGCCTACTTCTGCTTCTGCCCGCAGGAACGCCTTGAACGCCTCCGCGCGGAAAGGGAAGCGGCCCATTCGGCGGAGACAGGCTACGACAGGAAATGCCGGGACATTGACGGGAAGGAAGCGGCCGCCCGCGCCGCCGGGGGAGAAGCCCATACCATACGGCTTAAAATTCCCCTGGGGGAAAGCACCCGTTTCCACGACGTTCTCCTTGGGGACATCGAATGGAAAAACGACGACGTCAACCCCGATCCGGTGCTTCTTAAATCGGACGGATTTCCCACCTACCACCTTGCCAATGTGGTGGACGATCACCTCATGCGGATAAGCCATGTGATGAGGGCGCAGGAATGGCTTTCGTCCGCCCCCCTGCACGCCATTATGTACGCGGCCTTCGGCTGGGAAGCGCCCCTGTTCTGCCACCTTCCCATGGTCATGGGAGACGACGGCAAGAAGCTGTCCAAACGCCACGGCGCGGCCGGCATAGACGAATTCCGCGGGGAAGGCTACCTTCCCCAGGCCCTCATCAACTACGTTGCCCTTCTGGGCGCGTCCTATGTTGAAGGAAAGGATCTGTACACGCTTGAAGAACTGGCGGCGAATTTCAGCCTTGAAAAACTCAACAAAGCGCCGGCGGTTTTTGACTACAAAAAACTCCAGTGGTATAACGAACAGTACATCAGGATGCAAAGCGATGGGGAACTGGCCGCCCTGTGCCTTCCCGGCGCGGTGCAAGCGGGGCTGTTCGGGGCGGCGGGACAAGCCCCGTCCGGGGCGGAAGAGGCGGCCTTTACCGCCGCCATGCCCCTTATAAGGGAACGGATCAGTTTTCCCGCACAGGCCGCCGAAAAACTCCGCTACCTGTTTGCCGAACCGGCCCTCCCCGCGGCCGCCGAGTTCATCCCGAAAAAATCGGACCTCAAAACCGCGCTGAAACTTTTACGGATCGCGCGGGAACTCGTCCCGGCCCTGGCAGCTGCCCGGACCGGTGAAGAGGCCGAAACGTTCATAAGGGAAGAGGCAGCGCGGCGCGGCGTAAAACCGGGCGATCTCATGACGCCGCTCCGCGCGGCGGTAACAGGCTCACGGGTAAGCCCGCCGCTTGCCGGAAGCATCAGGATACTCGGGGCGGAAAAAACGCTCGGACGAATAGACCGCGCCGCCGCGCGCCTTTCTTCCGGCGAGCCGTGAGGCAACCGTGAGGCGCGGAGCCTTGTTAAGGCGCGGGCCTCCCGCGCCTTGCAGGGCCCCTAACGTTTCAGGGGCAGGCCGAAAACCAGACCCAGGACAACGCTTCTGTCTTCGTCAAGAAGATCAAGAAGCATGAGATCGATGTTAAACTTGAACCGGCTAAGAGCGGGAACGGCGGCAAGATCCACCCGGATGCCGGTATTAAGGCTGCCCCGGGCCCAGGGGTTTGTCCCCAGCGGCTGCGCGGTATAGGAAAAATTCGAAAAGTCCACTATCCAGTGCGCAAAACGCTGAAGAATGTCGGGCAGCAGCAAGAGATCAAATCCCATGCCGAAATCAAAGTTGTCCTTGTTGTCCTTGACAAAGGTATAGCCCAGGGCGAAGGTGGTTTCCGCGGGCCAGGAGAAAAATTCGCCGCTGTAGGTTGCCGCCGCGTAGATCTGGCCGGCTGTGGAATAACCGCCGTGAGAGGTAAAATAACCGCCGTAAGGAGTGAAATAATTGACGTGAAAGGCGGAATATCTTTTTTCTCTTAAAAACTGAATGTTTCCGCCCAGCGCCAGGGCGGTTTTTGTCGTGGGGAACTGAAGCTTCGCGCCAAGCACGCCGTCCGTGTTGGAGCGTATCTCCGGCTGCAA
This sequence comes from Treponema sp., assembly GCA_031264395.1. Classification (GTDB taxonomy): domain Bacteria; phylum Spirochaetota; class Spirochaetia; order Treponematales; family Breznakiellaceae; genus JAIROE01. The sequence goes on from JAISEB010000340.1 coordinate 7,644, forward strand.
ATCGATGGCGCCTGTAATTTCAACCCAGTGAAAAAGGCTTATCCCCATCTTGATCATGGGGTTCTCCGAAATAAAATTATACGAGGCGCCCGCGTCAATTCCCACGTCGGCGTCCTTTTCCCACCCTGTGCGGGCGGTCGGAACGGCGTAAAGTCCCGTCGCCCCGTTAAGGCTCATGCCCCTGAGCGTGGATACTTCCGACTGGGCGCCAAGGGAGTTCCCCGCCAGCAGAAACAAACAAAAAAACACCCCGAAAACCGCAGCAGTTTTCTTCATGATACCTCCCAAGTACAATTGTTTTATGAAGCCCGGGAAACGGGGTTTCCGGAGGGCCTTTCGATATGTACCACATAAATCTTTTTTTGTGAAGCCGCCTTACGCGCCGAGCAATTGCCCGAGTTCCCCGAAGACCGTTCCCAGATCCGCGAACCGCGCCAGCGCCCGCCCGTCAAGCGGAGTGGGCATATCGTTGACAATAACCACGCCGCCGCCGTTTCGAAGGGTGTAATCGGGAAGCGAGGCCGCGGGGTAAACGGTAAGGCTCGTTCCCAGCACCAGCATGAGGTCGGCGTTCTGCGCCTCTTCCCCGGCCTTCCGGAGCGCGCCGGAAGGAAGGCTTTCCCCAAAGAAAGTAATCGCGGGTTTCAGCGCCCCGCCGCAGTTCGGGCATGAGGGAACCTTCCCGGCCTTTACAATAACGGCGGCTTCCTCAAAATCCATGCGGACTCCGGCGCAGCGAAGGCAGTAATGGAAACGCGGCGAACCGTGAACCTCAATGACATTCACGCTTCCTCCCTTCTGGTGAAGCAGATCTATATTCTGGGTAATGACCGCCTTTATCAACCCCCGCTTTTCCATGGTTCCAAGAACGGTGTGTACAACGGACGGCTCCTTTTCGTTGATGTTGTAGATAAAGGAACCCGCGCGGCTGTAATAAAACGACGGGTCCTTTACGAAGTAATCAATGTCAAAGATCTTTTCCGCGTCCATATCGTTGTAAAGACCGTTCTTGCCCCGGAAATCCCGTATTCCCGAAAGGGTGCTTACTCCCGCGCCTGTAAGGGCGACGGCATGACGCGCGCTTTTTATGCGCTCAAGGAGTTCCGCTGTTTTCATATTCGATCCTTTTACAAATGGACTTTCTGTTTTTTACGTTTTTTGCGAATCAGCCCGCCGCATTCCTTTCCCCGGCGGACAGGGCGGACATGAAAATTCTCTCCTTGCAGGTTTCCCTGTAGAGGATGGACGCTTCGTCGTCGGGCAGTATTTCAAGCACCTTTTCAAAATCCACAATGGCGTCTTCGTACCTCTTCTGCATGAAACTCATGAGCCCTTCCTGGAAAAAACGGTCGGTCTGCATCTTCTTCTCAAGGACGGACTTTTCCGTTTCATCTATTATCTCAAACACGCTTGTCGGCTCTCCCTTTCCCTTTACCCGGACCTTCCCCAGAAAACGGTACTTGTACGATCCGGAATCTTCCAGCTTCTGGAAAGTCTGGCCGCTTATGGCAACCGAAATCCTGAACGCCTTGGTAAGGGTTTCAACGCGGCTGGCGAGGTTCACCGAATCCGAAAAAACCGTATTCTGCATCCTCGTGTAAATCCCCACGACGCCAAGCATAACCATGCCCGTATGAATCCCTATGCCCATTGAAATGGGCCGGTAGTTGTATTTTTTTCTCTGCTCGTTGTACTCCACAAGTTTTTTCTGTATTTCAATGGCCGACTGTACGGCCTTGTCGGGGCCGTCCTTCTGGGGAAACAGCGCCATGATGGCGTCCCCGATATACTTGTCCACAAAACCGCCGTGGGCCTCGATGACAGGCACGATGCGGGTAAGGTAAGAATTGATAAAATTGATGCTCTGCTCGGGCGTAAGGCTTTCGAGAAGGGAGGTAAAATCACGGATATCGGAAAAGAAGATCGTCATTTCCCGCTCCGCGTGATCGCTCAGGCGGAGATCCCTGACGTTCTCCTTGCCTATGATATTAAGAAATTCCTTGGGGACAAAGGGGTTCATTAACCTGCCGGACGCCGTGTCGTCGGCCCCTTCCAGAACCGGCAGATCCTCGGCGCCCGAATCGGCGTTTTCCAGAACGGCCTCCTCTTCCTTGAAA
>JAISEB010000096.1 GCA_031264395.1 Treponema sp.
TCCTTTGACGAGTACAACACCTGGCACGGCGTTTCAGAATCCGATGAACAGCGGCATGAGGAAGAAAAAATCTGGGCGGTCGCGCCCCCCCTGCTTGAGGACGCCTACTGCCAGGAAGACACGGTGGCTTTGGGCGGCATGCTGATAACAATACTCCGCCATGCCGACCGGGTTGAAATTGCCTGCATGTCAGAACTTGTCAACTGTATTTCCCATATACGCACCTCCGCATCCGGCGTGTGGGTGCTGCCTCCCTATTATGCATGGCTTCACTTCTCAAAATACGGGCGGGGAACGAGCCTTGTAACCCGGATAGATTCGCCAAAATACGACAGTACCGATTATACCGGCGTTCCGTATCTGGACGCGGCGGCTGTGCTGGCGGACAGCGGGGATCTTGCCGTCTTTGCCGTTAACCGCAGCCTCGACGAAAGCCTTCCCCTGGAACTGAAACTGCGGGGCTTTTCAAAATACAGGGTGGAAGAGCATATTGTTGTGGAAAGCTCAGGTCCCAAAGATACCAATACGGAGCGGGAGCCGCGAAAAGTAACGCCCCACAGCCGGGGAAACGCCGCCATAGACGGCGGGCTCGTATCCGCCTCCCTGCCCAGGCTGTCGTGGAATGTGATACGGCTTAAAAAAATTCAGGGAAGCGCTGATTAATCAACGGAGGGTAATGTGAAGGCGGTAAGACTCTATAAACCGGGCGATCTCAGAACGGAAGACATACCGGTTCCTGAAATCAAAGATGATGAAGTATTGATCAAAGTAATGGCGGTCGGGGTCTGCGGTTCGGATATACCGCGGGCGCTCACCTACGGCGCCCATGTGTCGCCGCTTGTCATTGGGCATGAATTTTCAGGCAGAATCGAAAAAACCGGAAAAGAAGCCGGAGATTTTTCCGCCGGGGAGCGGGTTACGGTTCCGCCCCTTGTTCCTTGCGGAACATGCGCGTGGTGTCAAAAGGGGGAATTTTCCCTTTGCGAAGATTACAATTACTACGGTTCCCGGTGTGACGGCGCCATGGCCGAATACGTCGCGGTAAAGAAGACGAACCTGCTCCGCCTTCCCCCTGAAATTTCCTACGAAGACGCCGCCGCCACGGACCCCTGCGCCAACGCCCTGCACGCAATGACACGCTCGGGTTTTAAAAGCGGTGAAAGCGTTGTCATTTACGGCGCGGGGCCCATAGGGCTGTTTGCGCTGCAATACGCGAAAAGGAACGGCGCCTCAAAAATTATCGCCGTGGACGTGTGGCCCGAAAAACTCAAGATCGCTTCTTCCCTTGGAGCGGACGTGATCATTAACGCCAAGGAAGGCGGCGTGTCCAAAAGGGTGAAGGAAGAAACCGGCGGCGGGGCGGACACGGCGGTTGATTTTTCGGGGGTTCCTTCCGCCCAGCGGGACTGCGTTCACTGTGTTTCAAAACTCGGCAGGGTGGTGCTTTTGGGAATCTCCCACAAGGGGCTTGAACTTTCGGAACAGGAGGTGGACATGATCATGCGGGAGCAGCTCGATCTCAGGGGTTCGTGGAATTCCTTTACCAGCCCTTTCCCAGGGCCTGACTGGACGGGCTCCATTGAGCTTATGAGGAACGGGGCAAGCGCGGAAAAAATCATCAGCCACAGGCTTTCCCTTGACGAGGCCCCCGGTATTTTCAGGAAGATAGCGGAGGGAGGTTTTTTCTTTAACAAGATCATGTTTTATCCCTGGGGGCTTGACGCCGCCCGGATCAATACATAGCAGCCTGTTCACAAAGCGGCCGGCTTTGCGGACAGACACTGCATGGCAGCCTGTTTCAGAAAGGGAGGTTTTTTATGGATAAAATCGTGGTGGTTACAGGCGCGGGCCGCGGGCTGGGGTACTGCATCGCGAAAAAACATCTGAGTCTGGGCGACGTTGTATACGGGCTTGAATTTCAAATAACAGGTGAATTAAAAGAACTGCAGAGTGAAAATCCCAGGCTGCGCATTTTCCAGTGCGATCTGGGGGATGACGCGAGCGTAAAAAACGCGGTGCGGGATCTGCTTTCATCGGAAAAAAAGGCGGATATTGTCTACAGCGTGGCGGGCATATTCGCGTATCACGATGACAAGGGCCTTGCCGCCACGGACAGTGAAACCTGCATGCAGTATTACAATGTAAACACGCTTGGTACGCTCAGGCTCGGCAGGGAACTATGGCCCCTGATAGGAAAAGGAACGGTGGTTGTGATTGTTTCTTCCGAGGCGGGAAGCATAGGCGCCGCCAGGCGCAAGGCGGAATACGCGTACTGCATGTCCAAGGCCGCGGTGAACATGCTGGGAAAACTGTTGTCCAACGAACTGTGGGAAAAGGGGGCGCGGGTCCTGTTGTTCCATCCCGGATGGCTCCGCACGCAGATGGGCGGGGAGCGGGCAAAACGGAGCGCCGCCTCCATCGAACCCGGCGAGAGCGCGGATAACATTGTGAATATCGTCCTTGACGTTGATAAACGTCCGGGAGATCAGCTGTACATGACACATCAGGGCGAACTGTTGTCCTGGTAAAGGTTCTTCGGGGGAACATAATAATGCGGGAAATTTTATTTATGGCCGTTGACCTTGGCACCAGTTTTATCAAGACCGGCGTTTATGACGCCAGCGGCAATTGTCTTGCGCAGGCTTCGGAACCGGTAAAGGATTACCGGCCGGAACCGGGGGTCTTTATTCAAAAAGGCGCCGAGCTGTTTGACTCTGTGCTGGCCTGCGTAAAGGATGTAACCAGACAGCTGGGGGAAGGGGCGTCTTCCGTTGAGGCAATGGTTTTCTCGGGCCAGATGTCGGGCTTTATGGGAGTCGACGCCAATTGGGAAGACATTACCACCTGGTCCTGTTCCCTTGATACCCGGTATATGCCCTACGCGGACCGGCAGATGAAAGAACTAAAGGATGATTTTCTTGTTATAGGGGGAACAAATTTTCCCGCCATGGCTCCCAAATACGAATGGTACAAAACGGAATTTCCCGCCGAAGCGAAAAAAATAGCGAAATACCTGATGATCTCCGGATACGTAACAGGAAAGCTGGGAAACCTTGATATCGAAGACGCGGTTATTGACCGCTCCTATATTTCATGGACCGGACTGGCCGACGCGGGCAAAGGCGTTTGGTCTGACAAGATCTGCGGCGCACTTGGGCTTGACAAAAAATACCTTCCCCGTATTGTTGACTGCAATTATGTGTGCGGTACGCTTGCCCCCGGATACGCGGGGGCTTTGGGGCTGCGGCCGGGAATTCCCCTGGTCGCCGGCGCCGGAGACAAGGTGGCGGGATGCCTGGGGGCGGGAAATGTGGAAAGCGGGCGGGTTGTTTTTGAGGCGTCTTCCTACGGCGAGGTAAGCTGCTGCGTAAAAGACTACCGGCCCGATCTTGCCGAACGCCGCCTTGACCTTCTGTGTTCCGCCGTTCCCGGGGAATTCTACGTTACTCATTTTGCCGCCGGTTCGGGCATAACCCTTGACTGGTTTGTCGATAATTTCTACCGCCGGAGCGGCGAAGACAAAAAAGCCGCCTTTGCCAGAATCGAGAAGGCGGTAGAGGGAATGCCGCCCGGAAGCCGGGGACTCATGGCCATCGGCCTTTTGGGAGGCAGCTCCATGCCCATAGACGGCGCGTTGCGGGGGCTCTGGATGGGGCATGACTGGAGCCACAAACCGGAACATTTTTATCACGCGCTGCTTGAAAGTTTTACCTATGATTTTGCCCTGGCCCTCGAAAGCGCCGGGAGGCTCTACCCGGAGCTTGATTTTTCCGAAGTCCGGGTAATAGGCGGCGGCGCGAAGTCGCCTGTCTGGATACAGATGAACGCCGATACAACCGGCAAAA
>JAISEB010000015.1 GCA_031264395.1 Treponema sp.
TGAACGGCTAATAGACAAGATACTGACCAGCATAATAAACCTTGAAACGGAAAGTGATGAAAAAGTATTAAAAACCATACAAAAAGAAACGATCCTTGGGATACAAGGAGGCATACAACCGCGTTTATTACTGTTGCTGCTAAACTCTTATGTAAATATTGGAATTGAAGACGCAATGAAAAAATATAACGGATGGTAAAAAATTCACCTGGCAAAACAAGATTTTTTCTCTTGAATAATACATCGGAGGAAACCTGTGAAATTATACACATTTTTCTGCCAATAGCGGTACAAAGAAAATCAGATCCCGGGCCAAGCTTGTTCCGGCTCTGAAAAAGAGAATTACAAGTGTGAAGTTTAACATCGAAGAATTACGCTTGTCACTTAATTTGCTTCTTTCCGTGACGAGAAGGACCCTTGAAAGCGGCTAGGACGCCGTCCTGAATTCGGATTTCCCGTATCAGGCCTTGTTTTCAGGGTAAACGCCGATGCCCTGATAGCGGCGTATCTTCTCTTCCCATAATACCCGCAAGTGATGTATAATAGTATGTATGAATAAATTGTCCGCCGCGGTTTTGGCCGCCGTTCTTGTGTTTTGTGCGGGTTCCGCCGCCGCGGAGGATATTCCCGCGGATCAGGGGGCCCCTTCCCCCGGAATTCCGGGCCCGGGCGAAGCGGCCGGAGGAACGGAACCGGGCGAACCGGGCGGTTCACCGGGGGCGTGGATCATCCCCATACGAGGGGATATCGAGCCCGCGCTCGCGGTCTTTGTACGGCGCGAAGGCCGCAGGGCGGAGGCGGCGGGCGCTCCCGTCATCATCTTTGAAATAGACACCTTCGGGGGACGGGTCGATACGGCCCTGCAGATCTCCTCGTTTATCATGTCGCTGAAAAACACCAGGACCGTCGCGTGGGTTACTACCGGGGATGAATCCATGGGGGTAAGCTGGTCGGCGGGGGCGCTCATCGCGCTTTCCTGCGCCGATATTTACATGGCGGCGGGAACCTCCATAGGCGCGGCCGCTCCGGTAACGGCCGGTCCCGGCGGCGCGATGGAGGCGGCCGGGGAAAAAACGGTCTCCGCGGTGCGTTCCCAAATGGCCGCCCTCGCGGAGCGGAATGGCCACCCCGCCGGCATTGCCCTTGCCATGGTTGATATGGACGTGGAGTTATGGGAAGTAGAAGTAGACGGAAACGTGAGGATACTGACCCTTGCCGAACTTGAACGGCTTGAAAGGGAGGCGCTCCCCTCTTCCGTGGAACGCGTGGGGATTATTTCGCCAAAGGGAAAACTCCTTTCCCTTACGGGAAACGAGGCGGTGCGTTACGGCCTTGCGCGGGGCATAGCCGACGACAGGGAAGCCCTGTTTGTGGAGCTGGGGGTTTCCGCCCGGCCGGAAATCAGGCGGCCCGGGGCGGCCGACGGGCTCGTTTCGCTCCTTACATCGGGGCCCGTACAGGGTCTCCTTATCCTTTTGGGAATTGTGATGATCTTCCTTGAGATCAACACGCCCGGCTTCGGCATACCCGGCGTTGCCGCCATCATCGCCTTTGCGCTGGTGTTCGGATCGGGGGCCCTTCTGGGGCGGGTAGGTTCCGCGGAACTGATACTCTTCCTCCTGGGCGTCGGGCTCTTGGCTGTGGAGATCTTCATCCTTCCCGGTTTCGGTTTCGTCGGCATATCGGGAATAGTCCTCATCGGCCTTTCCCTTGTTCTTTCCATGCAGGACTTTGTCATTCCCCGTACAAACTGGGAATGGGATCTTCTGGGACGGAACGCCGTCGTGGTCGCCGCGGGCCTGGCCGCCTCCGTCGCGGGCATAGCGGTGCTCGCCCTTCTGGGGCCGCGCATCAGGATCTTCGACCGCCTTACCCTGCAGACAAGGATCACCGGAACCGCGGGCGGCCCCGAACCGGAATCGGACAAGGCGCCGGTGCCCATAGACGAAAGCCGGCCCGGCTACCAGTCGCTTGCCGGTAAAACGGGAAGGGCCGCTACCACGCTCCGGCCTTCGGGCAAGGCCGAAATAGACGGGGAAGTGTACAGCGTGGAAGCGGACGGCATTTTCATAGAGCAGGGAAGCCCTGTCCGCGTGGTGCGGGTGCAGGGAAATAACGTCATCGTGAAAAAATTACAGGAGTTGTTATGAGCGCGTTTGGTTTTGTCATTATTCTTGTCGTGGCGGGCTTTTTTGCCCTGGGGTTTCTTTTCCTCTTTTTCCGCTTCTTCGGGCTGTGGTTCCGGGCGCTGCTTTCGGGGGCCTATGTCGGCATGGGAAGGCTCATCGGCATGTGGCTGCGGCATGTGAATCCGGGCATCATCGTCGATTCACGGATCATGCTGTCCAAGGCCGGCATTGAAGTCGCGTCGGACATGCTTGAAACACACTTCCTCGCGCGGGGCGACGTCATGAAAGTAAGCCGCGCCCTGGTGGCGGCGAACAAGGCCAACATAGAGCTTCCCTTCCAGCGCGCCGCCGCCATAGATCTTGCCGGCCGCGACGTTCTTGACGCGGTAAAAACCAGCGTCAATCCCAAAGTAATAGACTGCCCGGACGCTTCCAAGGGGAAGCACACCATAGACGCGGTCGCCAAAGACGGCATACAGCTCCAGGTCAAGGCGAGGGTAACGGTGCGGGCCAACATTGAACGCCTTGTGGGCGGCGCCACCGAGGAGACCATTATCGCCAGGGTAGGCGAAGGAATCGTTACCACCATAGGTTCGTCGGAATCGTACAAGACGGTGCTGGAAAACCCCGACACCATTTCAAAGCGCGTCCTTGAAAAAGGGCTCGATGCGGGAACGGCTTTTGAAATCCTTTCCATCGACATAGCCGATATTGACGTAGGGGCGAATGTCGGGGCCAAACTGCAGGCGGATCAGGCCGAAGCGGACAAGCGGCGTTTCCAGGCCGAGGCCGAAAAACGCAGGGCAGCCGCCCAGGCCCGCGAACAGGAGATGATAGCCCTTGTTCAGGAAAACCGCGCCAAAGTAGTGCTGGCGGAGGCGGAAATCCCCCTTGCCATTTCCGAAGCCTTCAGAAAAGGAAACCTGGGGATCATGGATTATTACCGCATGAAAAACATACAGGCCGATACGGACATGAGATCGTCCATAGGCGGCGCGCCGGCGGGAAAAGCCCCCAACGCGGGCCCGGCCAAATAAACGGGATACAGTTACATGAGAAATTTCATCTTCATTATTATCGTCGTTATTTACGCGGTGGTATACATAGT